>JBBQPD010000323.1:0-6752 GCA_038331535.1 Gemmatales bacterium
CTGACGCCCCCCGCTCGCCGGTTGATAAACGGCTAAACAAATCACTCCGCCGTCAACTTCGGAAATCGTGGCGACGCCGACACTTCTTCGCCGCGTTCCGTCAGGCGCACAAAACGGGCACTCGCCCCCTCGACCGTCTCGATCAATTTGAAGCCGCGCTCCGGCCCGAGCACGGCGACGACCTTCGTCAGGCTGTCGGCCGTCGTGCCGTCGCGCGCCACCACCGTCGCGCTCATGCGGCCGACCAGGCCGATGCCGGTCTTCGGATCGACGATGTGCGAGTAGCGCTTGCCGTCGATCTCGACATATTGGTTGGCATCGCCGGAGGTGGACACGGCGCCGTCGTGCAGGAACAACCGCGGGCCGGCCTTGCCTTCCACCTCCAACAGCGGCTGAATGGCGATCTCCCAGCCTTCCTTGCCCGGCGGCGCGCCGCTCACCACGATGTCGCCGCCGGCCGCCACCAGCGCCCGCGCGACGCCGTGTTCTTTCAACACCTTCTGCGCCTCGTCCCCTGCGTAGCCCTTGGCGATGCCGCCGAGGTCAAGTTGCATCTCCGGTTTCAGCAGCCGCGCGGTCCGCTCTTGCGGATCAAGGACGACGTTCTTCCAGCCGACGACGGAGCGCGCCTTCTCCAGCTGGTCTAGCTCTGGCAGGCGCTGCGTCCGTCGGCTCAACCGCCAGAGTCGCACGACTGGCCCGACGGTGATATCGAAGGCGCCGTCAGACAGGCGTGACGCCTGCTCGGCCTTGCTGAGGACGTAAAACAACTCCGCGCTCACCTTGACCGGCGGACCGCCGGACTTCGCGCACAACTGCATCAATTCGCTCGATTCCCGGTAGTCGGTCATCAGGGCATCGAGGGCGGCGATGCGCTCGAAGGCGGCGCGGCTGGCTTTCTGCGCCGCCTCCTTGTCCGTTGCGTAGAGAATGATGCGGAACCTCGTGCCCATGTGCGGTTCGGTAAACTCGAAGCGCACGAGCGCCGGCTCGGCCCGCAGGGGCAAGACGGCGAACAGGGCGACGGATATGCTGAGAATATGGCGTGCGGTCATCGCGACCCCCCCGACGAACAATGGTTTGCCGCGAGCGCTTGCGGTCAAACGGCTGCTTTCCAGCGTGGAGCTTATCACACATGCGACGCCTGTTACAGCATTCTCTCGGCCTCGGGTTCCTGACGACGGCCCTGGCACTGGCGTTCCTGTCGGCCACCCCGGCGGACGCGCCGAAGACCGACTTCAAGGCGTACACCGAGAAGATTCCCGACTCGGAAGTGTCATTCGACATGGTGCCGATCCCCGGCGGCACGTTCCTGATGGGAAGCCCGGAGGGCGAGGCCGGCCGCGGCACCGACGAGGGGCCGCGGCACGCCGTCGAGTTGAAGCCGTTCTGGATGGGCAAGTGCGAGGTGACCTGGGATGAGTACGACTTGTTCCGCAAGGAACTCGGCGTCGAGGAGCGCAACGACCAGATCAAGCTGCTCAAGACGAATCCCGATGCGCTGACCGGACCGACGCCGCCCTACGCCGACGAGACGTTCGATCACGGCCGCGACGGCCAGCCTGTGCTGGGCATCACCTACCACGCCGCGATGATGTACTGCCGCTGGCTGTCGAAGCAGATGAAGAAAGAATATCGGCTGCCGACCGAGGCGGAATGGGAATACGCCGCCCGCGCCGGCACGAAGACGGCGTATTTCTTCGGCGACGATCCCAAGCAGCTCGACGACTACGCCTGGTTCGCCGGCAACAGCAAGGTGATCGGCGCGGCGATGCGGCACCCACAAAAGGTCGGGCTGAAGAAGCCGAACCCGTGGGGCCTGTACGACATCTACGGCAACGTCGCCGAGTATTGCATCGACCACTACGACGCCGGCTACTACGCCAAGTTTCCGCTCGACAAGCCGGCGCTGCAACCGGTCATCCTGCCGACGGGCACGCGCTTCTCGCACGTGGCGCGCGGTGGCTCGTGGGCCGACCAGCCGGCGCAGTGCCGCAGCGCCGCGCGGCGCGGCTCCGATGTGACGTGGATTCGCCAGGACCCACAGCGGCCGCGCAGCATCTGGTGGTTGACCGACGCGGACTTCGTCGGCTTCCGCATCGTCCGTGCGGTGGAAGAGCAGGAGAACCTCAAGGGCGTCAAGTCGAAGATCAACTGGCAGAGCAAGCTCGGCAACGAGTGAGGGCGCGTTCGTGTTGACGTTGCGCGCGGATTTCGCGCGAAACGTCAACACGCACACCCACTTTTTCGTTGATCGGCGCTCCCGCAGGCCATACATTGCTGCCTGACAGGACGATAGTGTCGCCGCTTGCGGCTTAGCGGCGCATCACCGCTAAGCCGCAAACGGCATTTACTCGCTCAGTCGGAGAAAATCCACATGGCACACGCCGGCTCCTCGGCGGACATCTCGACGGCGCCGCGGCTCGCCCCCGGGCTGCGGCTGAACCTGTCGCTGATGATGTTTTTGCAGTTCGCCGTCTGGGGCGCCTGGTTCGTCGTCCTCGGCGTCTACCTCGAAAAGGGGCTGGGCTTCACCGGGGCGCAGATCGGCAACATCTACGGAACGATGGCCCTCGGCACCATCTTCGCGCCCATGTTCATCGGCCAGATCGCCGACCGCTATTTCTCCAGTGAAAAGCTCATGGCCATCCTTCACCTTGCGGGAGCCGGCCTGCTCTACGCCATGGCCCAGACCCGCGATCCGGGGCAGTTCTACATCGCCGCCCTCATCTATGCCCTCGTCTATTCGCCAACACTGGTGCTGTCGAACTCGATCACGTTTAGCCACGTACCCAACGGAGCCCGCGATTTCCCGTCGATCCGCGTCATGGGCACCATCGGCTGGATCGTCGCCAACCTGATCGTCGGCACCGTGCTGCCGTTCTTCTTCACCAAGCCCGACCAAACGAACCTGCCGTTGTTGCTGGCGGCCGGCTTCTCGGCGGTGCTCGGCGTCACCAGCTTCTTCCTGCCGCACACGCCGCCCGCGGGCAAGAAGGGCGACGCCTTTCCCGCCCTGCGCGCCGTCGCACTCCTGAAATCGCCGTCGTTCGCTGTCTTCTTCGGCGTCTCCTTCGTCATCACCATCGTCCTCGCCTTCTACTACAGCTTCACCGGCAATTACCTCAACGACTCGACGCTGACGCAGGTGCCGAAGGAGCTGAACCTCGGCGCGTTCAAGATCGGTATGACGGTGGCCACGGTGATGACGATCGGCCAGTTCGCCGAGATGCTCCTGCTGCCGTTCTTGCCCTGGTTCCTGCGCGTCTTCGGCATGAAGTGGGTGTTAGCCCTGGGCATGCTCGCCTGGGGGCTGCGCTACATGCTCTTCTCGCTGGGCGCGGTCGGCCTGGTCAGCCCGTGGGTGGTGATCGCCAGCCTGGCGCTCCACGGCATCTGCTTCGACTTCTTCTTCGCGGCCGGTTTCATCTACGTCGATAACGAGGCGCCGAAGGACATTCGCGCCAGCGGCCAGGCGTTGTTCACGTTCCTGACCTACGGCGTCGGCATGTGGCTGGGGAACATCGTCTCCGGCGTCGTCGTCGATCATTACTCGCTCTGGCATCGCGCTGGCGGCGAGGTCGTCTGGAAAAAGGCCGTGGACGACTACGCGGTGGCCGTGGACAAAACCAAGTTCGGTTCCTTATCGCCGGATTTTCGTGAAGAACGGGACCGTCTCCAGACGGATGAGGGCAAAAAGGAGTTGCTGACCGAGATCAGCATGGTGACGGGCGGGCCGCTGAAATTCGACGAGAAAGATAAAAAGGTCGCGCTCGCCGCCCTCGGGTCCACCAACACGGATTTCAAGAGCATCCATGAATTGTTGGAAACTGCGCTGGAAGGCAGTCTAAAAGACAGTCAAGGCGTTACCGAGGATTGGAGAATCGCCTACGACATCCTCAAGGCCGAGCACGAGACGGTCCTCTGGAAGCGCGAGGTCGATCAGCTCAAGAAGGACGACGTTCCGGCCGACGAATGGCCGAAGAAGCCTGCGGGACCGCCGACGACGCGCGACTGGCACAACATCTGGCGCGTGCCGAGCATCGGCGTCCTGGCGTCGCTGGTGGCCTTCCTGCTCTTCTTCCACATCAGGCCGAAGGAGCAACAGGCGCAGGCGCTGCCCCCCAGCGCCACGGAACCGTGGAAGATGCCGGATTCCGACAAATTAGCCATACTTCCGGTACAACCGGAAAAGATCGTACCTCCCCCGGCCGATATAAGCTAGCAGGGACGCGGAAGGATCCGCCAACTGGCTCGCCCCCGGCTTTTGCCGGGGGCGAGCCTTCCCGCTGCCCGGCAAGGAGGCCGTTCCATGTCTCGCTTCCGCTCGCACTGGCTCGCCGGGGGTCTCTTCGCCGCGGGCTGCTCTCTGCTTAACTCCGGCTGCGCTGAGACTTCTGCGGAGCGGGCCGACGCCGTCCCGCCGACCGTCCGACTCATGAAACTGCCTCCAAATGATCCGGCGAACAAATCGTCGGGCGCCGACACTTTCGCCCTCGTGCCCATCCAGCCCGCACAGAGCCAGTACGAAAAGGGGATTGTCGCCTTAACCGCTTCGGCGGCACCGGCCACGAAACCGACGGATCGACTCGTCCCGGTCGCTTACCAGCCCGCCCAGCCGGAAAAGATCGCCCAGCTTCCCGCGCCGCGCCCGCTTCCCGCCGAAGACAAGATAATTCCGGTCAGTCTCGACACCGTCTTCCGTCTCGCCGAGGAACAGAATCCGCAGATCGCGCTGGCGCGCGAAAAGCTGAACGAGAGCGAGACCGAACAAAGTCTCGCGGCCAAGGCGTGGCTGCCGAAGGTCTTCGCCGGCGCGAGTTACTACCGCCACGAAGGCGGCATCCAGAACGAGGACGGCTCGCTGCAACATTCCAGCACCGGCGCCCTGTTCAAGGGCGTGGACCTGCACGGCGAGTTCGACGTGCGCGAGGCGACGTTCCTGCGCGTCAGCGCCGAGCGCAAGGCGATCCAGCAGCGCGGCGAACTAAGCAAGGTCACCAGCGAGACATTGCTGGAAGCGGCGACGACGTATCTCGATCTCTTGACCGCCCGCCGCGGCGAGGCCGTCGCCCACGAGTTGGAGAAGTACCTGCTCGACATCAAGGAACGCGCCGAGAAGTTGGTGACGCCGGACGACCGCTCGGCCCAGGTGCTGGTCGAAGCGGCGCGGGCGGAAGCGACCGGCCGACGCCAAACCATTCTCAAACTGCATCAGCAGGGCGACGCGGCGGCGGCCAAGCTCGCTTACCTGCTCGGCCTGGGATCGTGCGTCAAGATGGTGCCGGTCGAGGAAACGCTGACGCCGATCGACCTCATCGACCCGACGCAACCGACGTGCGACCTCGTGGCTCAGTCGCTGGAGAACGGCCCCGGCGTGCGCGAATTGCAGCACATGCTGGCGGTCATGCAGGAGGGTCTGGATCGCGCCAACGGCCTGCGTTATGCCCCGATCGTGTCGCTGAGCATGGAGGAGGGTGCGTTCGCCTCCGGCCCTGGCGGCAACCTGACCTACGACAACCGCTGGGACACCACGGTCCGCGTCCGCTGGAACCTGACGGACCTGCTGACGGCCAACGAGAAACGGCACGTGGCCGAGAGCCGCATCGAACAGGCCCGTTTGACTTACGAAGACCTGCGCGGCAAGTTGACGGCGGGGGTGCAGGAGGCGCGCGACGCCAGCCTGAGCGGCCGCGAACAGGTCCGCATGGGAGCCGAGCAAATCCAGCACGCCGCCGAGGGTTATCGCCTCAGCGACGAGCGCCTGAAGATGCGGGCGCCCAACGCTTCCCCGGCCGACGTGCTGCTGGCGATCCGCGGGCTGGAGGCAGCCCATTTCAACCACCTGACCGCGATCAATGCCTACAACAAGGCCCAGATTCGCTTGCTGGTATTGCTCGGCCCGGCGGCGACGCAATCCGGCAAGGGCGACGCCCACGGCCATCCGGCCCACGGGCGCTGGCCGCTGCTGCCGGCGCCGGTGCTGCGTCCGGAGCTGCCGTAGCGCACTTGTCAATTGGCCCACGATCTGCTTTCTTTCAGAAGGTGTCGCCCACCACTGGAAGTACCTCATGCGCGCACAATTGCGGATCGTGTCCGGCTCTCTGCGGGGACGAAGACTGACCTGCGAAGTTCACCCCGGCTTGCGGCCGACGCCGGACATGGTGCGCGAGGCGCTGTTCAGCATTTTGGGCAACGCGGTGCCCGGCCGGCCCTTCTTCGACGTGTTCGCGGGCACCGGCGTCATCGGCCTGGAAGCAATCAGCCGCGGCGCTAGTGAAACCACTTTCGTCGAACGCGATTTCCGCCTCAACGACGCCATGCAACAGCACGCCCGCACGTTCGGCGTCCTCGACCGCGCCGTCTTCGCCCGCGCCGACGTGTACCGCTGGGTCGAGCGCTGGGACGCGCCCGATGAACCGGCCACGGTCTTCGTCAGTCCGCCGTTCGCGGACCTCGACACCTGTCCGGAGGTTTTTCTCGGCGCCGTCGAAAAGCTGCGCCAAAAGCTGGCGGTGCATTCGGTCCTCGTGCTGCAAATGGAAGAAAGCACGGCGATGGCCCAGTTGCCGGACGCGGAAGCGTGGGACCGGCGCAAATATGGCCGCAATCACCTGCTGATCTGGGTGAAAGAAGACCCGGCATCCGCGCCGGAAAGTGCGGAGCCGGGGGACTGATCCGACGGTAGTGTTGCCGCGTGCGGCATAGCGGCGCAGGACCCCAAAACCCCAAGCGGCACCACGAGCGCGGCC
>JBBQPD010000324.1:0-6742 GCA_038331535.1 Gemmatales bacterium
GGTTGTGTCGATGTGACCCTCCACACCGGGAGTCGCAGCTTCGTAAACTCCCAACCAGGTGTGAACATGGCCATGCGGCCGGCCGTGCTGGCGCGCGCGTACGGGGGACGGCATATACACGACTCCGTTGATAAGTTCCGCCTTGTTGACGTGCGGCATGGCGAGATAGCGGCGCTCGAACTCGTCGCGCGTCAGGCGGTCGCCGTCGCGCAGCGGAGGAATGGGTGAGAAGTCGGCTGCGGGAGTCATCGAGATGGTCGGCGTCTCTTGCATGGTCGTCGATGCCCCAGTTCTTTGTGGGCGAGAATAGGTGCAGTGTACCGCCCGCTACCGTGGCACACAATAGCCGGCTTTCATTGACAATTTCCACTTCCGCGCCGCGCGGTGTGAACCTCTTTTCCGCGCGGCCGCTCTACTAATTCACAGTCGCGACTGGAAGTCCTCTCCGGCGTTTCGCCGGCAACCCACGCAACTCTCGCCGCCGGACGCTCCGCCGTTCCGCCGCTCGCGTTGCGTACAAACCCAGGAAGGAAGCAACGTATGATTCTCTTGTATTCCGCGCTGATCGGCGTCCTCGTGCTGGCGAAGTTCTTGATCGGCTGGCGCGTCAAGGCGCTGGAAAAGAAGTACGCGCGCGTGGCCAAGGAAGCGGACGTTCTGGTGAAGCAGCCGATCTTCAAGGACGGCAACGGCAGCCGGATCGACCCGTACACGACGGCCAAGCGCCAGTACCAGATCGGCGTGCTGGCCCAGAAGCGCGATCGCGTCGAGGCGAAGTACGAAGGCTGGCAGCGCTCGGCCGACCGTCTCGGCCGCTACGTCGCCAAGCTGCGCAGCTGGAAGGGCAAGACGCTGCCCTACACCTTCGGCGCGGTGGACGTGATCTTCATCCTCGGCACGATCGATTACCTCGGCTTCGGCCAGTATGTCAGCGTGCGCGCGCTGGTGCAGTTCATCACCAACCGGCTGACGGGATAAGCGGCGTGGAGGGCTGTCCGAGAACGATGAGGTAATCGAGCGGGCCGCGAGTCATCTCCAGGGATGAGCCGTGGCCCGTTTCTCTTTCTATTCTGGTCCAGATATACTGAACTTGTCCCAGAGGGCTCATCATGGCTGTGTCTTCCTTGCTCCCCGAACCCGCCCGCATCGACGAGCCGCAGGCGGCTCAGGCGTATTCCGCCGTCTTTAGCCGAGTCGTCGCCGAGGGCAAACCCATGATCGTTTGCCGCGACGGACAGGATCTGGCGGCGGTCATCCCTTTGGAATACCTGGACCTGTTGCGCGCGGTTGTTGAACGCCAGGAAGCGGAAAAGCTTGCGGGTCAAATTGATTGGAACCGTGGCGACAAGACGCTCCGTCCGCCACAGGAGTGGTTCGACGACTCCGACAATCCCTTCGAGCCGGAAGAGGGGCCGAAACCGTGACGGCGGCTCGTCTCCCCCAACTGGGCAGCGTTGTCTGGGCCGAGTTGCAGGACGCCAACGGGATCCGCAAGGTCCGGCCGACCGTCGTCGTGACGGCCACGGCGGACATTGTTGCAGGGAAATCGTTGCACGTGCTGGCCATCACGACGCGCCTTCCCAATCCCTTACCCGATGACCATGTGCTGCTGCCGTGGGACCGGCAAGGAACAGCCCGCTCCGGCCTGCGTCGCAAGTGTGCCGCAGTCACCAGTTGGCAGGCAGAAATCGCGGTCGGAGACGTGCAGCAAGTCGTCGGCATTTTGCCGCCCAGGGTGATTGCCGAGTTGCTGGCCCGGGTCGCGGCCACGCTGCCACAACCGGCTGATTCGGGCGGTGAAGTGACAGACGGCTCCTCGCCCAATCCGCCCTACGCGCCTTCCTGACAACAAGAAAGGGATCGAGAGTCAACTGCGATCACGGACGGGAGCGACTCTCGATCCCGTTATCGCGGCCTTGTATCCGGGCGTCCGCGCCGCGCGGAGTAGGCGGCCCCGGACACTCGCCGTACATTAATCTGCTGACCCCTGATCCCTCATTCCTGACCCCCAACTCCGATGTCTTCGCACTACGTCCCCAACACGAAGGTGCCGACCCTGGTCTTCCCCACCAGCGGCCAGGCGGCGCGGCACGTCGCGCTCATGATCGAGAGCCTCATCCGGCAGAACAATTCTGCCGGCCGGCCCACGGTCCTCGGTCTGCCGACCGGCTCCACGCCCGTCGGCCTCTACCGCGAGCTGATCCGGCTGCACCAGGAAGCGGGCCTCGACTTTGGCCGGGTCGTCACCTTCAACCTCGACGAATATCTGCCGATGCGGCCGGACGACGCCCAGAGCTACAACCGCTGGATGCGCGAGACCTTCTTCAACCACGTCAACATCGCGGCGCCGAACATCCACATCCCCGACGGCACCCTCAAGCCGGAGGACACCGAGGAGTGGTGCCTGCGCTACGAGCAGAAGATTCGCCGGGCCGGCGGCATCGACCTGCAAGTCCTCGGCATCGGCCGCAGCGGCCACATCGGCTTCAACGAGCCCGGCTCGACGCGCCACAGCCGGACGCGCATGGTGACGCTCGACCCGGTCACGCGCCGCGACGCCGCCAGCGGTTTCTTCGGCGAAGACAACGTGCCGCACCGGGCCATCACGATGGGCGTCGGCACCATCCTCGACGCGCGCAAGGTCGTGCTGATGGCCTTCGGCGAACACAAAGCCCGCATCGTTCGCAAGGCCGTCGAGGAGCCGGGCAGCGAGGCGGTGACGGCCAGCTTTCTCCAGCAGCACCCCGACGCCACCTTCCTGCTCGACCGCGCCGCCGCCGGCGACCTGTCGTCCGTCGCCCGGCCCTGGACCGTCGGCCCCGCCGACTGGACGCCGCAGCTCATCCGCAAGGCGGTCATCTGGCTCAGCCTGAAGGTCGAAAAAGCGCTGCTGAAACTGTCCGACGACGACTTCCGCGAACACGAGCTGTACGAGCTGCTGCGCGAACACGGCCCGGCTCATCGCCTCGGCCGCCGCGTCTTCGACGAGATGATGGCGACGATCTGCACAGTTCCAGGAAAGGTGGAGGGTGGAGGGTGGAGGGTGGAGGGAAAAGACAAAGACGCTGCGTCGTCTTCACCCTCCACCCTCCACCCTTCACCCTCCACGATCCTCGTATTCAGTCCGCATCCCGACGACGACGTTATCAGCATGGGCGGCACGCTGATCCGGCTCGTCGAGCAGAAACACAAGGTCCACGTTGCCTACATGACGAGCGGCAACATCGCCGTGTTCGACCACGACGCCTGGCGCTTCACCGATTACGTCGTCGAGTTCAATCGCCTGTTCGGCATCGACCGGGAACAGACCGAACACCTCAAGGAGCGGGTGCAGTCGTTCCTGTCGTCGAAGCAGCCGGGGCAGCCCGATTCCGAAGACCTGCTGAAGATCAAGGGACTGATCCGCACGACGGAGGCGCGGGCGGCGGCGCTGGCCTGCGGCGTGCCGCCGGAGCAGCTCGACTTCCTCGATCTGCGCTTCTACCGCACCGGCACCATCGCCAAGGCGCCGATCCACCCGCAGGACATTGAGGACATTGTCGCCCTGTTGAAGCGCCTGCGGCCGGCGCAGATCTACGTCGCCGGCGAGATGTCGGACCCGCACGGCACGCACCGCGTCTGTGCCGAGGCCATCTTCGAGTCGGTGCGGCAGGCGCGGACGCAGGGACTGGACTTCGAGGTCTGGCTGTACCGCGGCGCCTGGGAAGAGTGGGCGCCGCACGAAGTCGAGCGCGTGGTGCCGCTCAGCCCGTGCGACCTGGAGCGCAAGAAGCAGGCCATTTTCCGCCATCAGTCGCAGAAGGATCGGGCCATGTTCCCCGGCGGCACCGACCAGCGCGAGTTCTGGCAGCGCGCCGAGGACCGCAACCGCCACACAGCGAAGGTGTACGACAACCTGGGGTTGCCGGAGTTCTACGCGCTGGAGGGGTTGGTGCAGTGGCGCGACGGGGCGGCGGAGTGAGGCCCGGTTGCGGTTCGCGCGAAACGTAAACAGGGTACAATGGCGCCATGAACCATGTTTGGAATGCAGGTATCCAAGCGGAGGGCGTCGCGATGACAGATGAATCGTCGAGTGTAACGGTGTTCGCTCAGGATTTCCCGGAGGCCCGTCTATTCCTGAAAGTATTGCCCACGGTTTCCGCGCCTCCGGAACAGGACAAGGAGGTGCAAAAGCTGGCCCATTCCATGTGGGGGTCGAATTGTCATTTCGGCCTGGTTATGACACCGGCCCAGACCTACGTGCTGCGCGACGATTTCAAGACTTGGGGTCCGGAGGCGATCCACGTTAGCGACGTCGTATCGACCGCGGCATTGCTGGGCCGAACTGGGGATCCGGAGACCCCTTCCAACAGTCACCTGACTTTGTTGGCGCACCTGTGGCTCCAACGTTTGGCGACTTCCTATGAAGCGGCACTCCCCGAGGATCCGGAATTGCAGCGCGTCTTCTTCCCGGACATCGTCGGCGCGGTGGCCGAAGGGCGGGTCGTCTCTCAGGTTGCCGCAAGATGAGCAGCGCACACGTCTTCGTGGAGACGAATTTTCTGTTCGGCATTTTCCGAATGCCGAGCAATCACGACCCGAAAGCGTTGCTACTCCGGGCACGTTTCACGGCCGGAGAGGTTAAGTTGTTCGTTCCGTACCTCTGCTTCCAGGAAGCCCGGAACGTGATTGCCAAATCCCTGCCCAGGAATCGCTGTGCCGATCTCCAAAGTTTTCACCGCTTTGCCGTCGCGAACAAAGTAGCCGCCTGGAATAGTGCCGAGATTCAGAAATTGCTCGACGCCGCCAGTGCGGAAGTGAGCCGGACCAAGGCGCTCTATTCACGCGAATTGGCCGCCTTCGCGGCGGCGGTCGGCGACGGCATTCTGCACGGCACGAAAGAGGTGTTCGACCTTCTGGAATCTCTCGAGTTGGACGACGACACGCTGAAATACAACGATCGGCTCATTCTCAGTTCCGTACTTTGCAAGGCAAGGCAACTAAAAGCGTCCGGTGCCGACCGGCTCTTCTTTGCATCGTTGGATACCGGCGACCTCCAGCCCACTTCTCACCGCCCCCGCCTGTCGCGCTATTATGACGAGGCAGGCGTCGTCTTCGTGCCCAACTTTGTCTTGCCCGATCCGCCGATGCACGATGGGGCGGCGGAGTGAACCTGCGGTTCGCGCGAAACGTAAACAAGATACAATGGCGCCATGAACCGCGCGACCCTTTCCCTGTGTCTCGTCCTGGTTTTCGCCGGAATTGCTCGCGCGCATCCGATCCCGAAGAACAATCACGACCGCACCATTACCGTCCGCCTCACGCCGAAGGCCGTGATCATCGAATATGTGCTGGAAGTGGACGAGCTGACGGCCGTCAACGACCTGCCGCGCGCGGAATGGGCCAGGCTCACGGACCGGCGTGAGTTCTTTGCCGTGTTCCTGAAGTATTTCGCCCCCGTTCTCAGCAACAACCTCGTCGCCAGCCTCGACGGCGAGCCGCTCGAATTCACCTGCGTTTCGCGGCAATTCAAGGTTCTCGACCACCTGCGCTGCGAATATCGCTTCGAGGCGGAGTGGAAGCTCACGCCGGGGAAAGAACATGCTTTCACGATCCGCGAAAGCAATTACGATCTGGATTCGGTCAGCAAGGTGCTGCTGAGCGTCGGCGGCGAGAGCGGTATTAAGCTGGAGCGCGTCACGGCCCCGAACGCGACCCTGCAAGCGAAAGCAGCCGACGACCGCGGGCCGGGCGACGACGAACGCTTGCGGAAAGCGTCGGCGACATTTCTCCTGGACGAGACGACGAAACCTGCGCCGCCGATCGCGGAGGCCGAACCGCCGGCTGCCGAGGTTCCCAACACTCCGCGAAAACTAGCGGACCTGATCTACTCGAAGCTCGGCATCGGCCTGTTGCTGCTGTTCGCCGCCGCCTTCGGAGCCGCCCACGCGCTGACGCCGGGACATGGCAAGACGCTGGTCGCCGCCTACCTCGTCGGCGAACGCGGCACCGTCTGGCACGCCTTTGTGCTGGGGCTGGTGACGACGATCACGCACACCGCCGCGGTGCTGATCCTGGCGCTGGTGCTGTGGCTGTATTACGGCAGCCGGATACCGCCAGGCGTCGCCAAAATCATCGGCCTGGTTGGCGGGTTCATGGTGGCGGGCCTCGGCCTCTGGCTGTTCACGCGCCGCGTGAGCGGCCAGGCCGATCACGTCCACCTCGGCGATCACGGTCATGGTCACGGTCACGGCGACCATGACCACGGACACTCCCACGGGCATGGCGTCGGCCTCGGTCCGCTCGTCTGGCTCGGCATCGGCGGCGGCATCGTGCCGTGCTGGGACGCCATCGCCCTGCTCACGGGCGCCCTTCAGGCCGGCCTCGTCTGGTTGGGGCCGGCGTTGATCCTGGCGTTCAGCGCCGGCCTGGCGAGTGTGCTGATCGCCATCGGCATCGGCGTTGTTTACGCCCGTCGCCATGTCGATGCGCGGTCGGGCGGATCGGCACGGCTGCGGACGCTGGTGCGCGTGCTGCCGCTGCTGAGCGCCCTCGCGGTTACCGTCCTGGGCCTGTGGATGTGTTACGACAGTGTCCACGGTTCGCCGTGACGAAGGAGCCGCGCACGAAGTAAGCGGTCATTCAGGAGCCGCGCACGAAGTAAGCGGTCATTCAGGAGCCGCGCACGAAGTAAGCGGTCATTCAGGAGCCGCGCACGAAGTAAGCGGTCATTCAGGAGCCGCGCACGAAGTAAGCGGTCATT
>JBBQPD010000325.1:0-6716 GCA_038331535.1 Gemmatales bacterium
CGATCGATGGGCGTGGGTACCGGCATTTCGCGAAATGTAAACACGTCGGCAGGCGGCGCGGGCTTGACTGGTTTGAGATAAGCCCAGTGGCCCTTCCACTCGGCGCCCTGCTCGATCCAGAGTTTGACGATCGCGATCTGCCGCGGCGTGAGATGCTTGCCGGACGACTTCATCGGCATGCGCCGGTCGTCGTCCTTTTCGATCAGGCGCTTGTACAATTCGCTCTGCTCCGCCTTGCCGGGAATGACGGGGGATTCCGGCGAACCGTCGGCGAAGAGACCCTCTTTGAGATCGAGGCGAAGGTCGGCCTTGCGCTGGTTCTTGTCCGGCCCGTGGCACTTGAAGCAGTTATCGGAGAGGATCGGTTTCACATCGCGGTTGAAGTCGATGACCTTTGGCAGCGGTGCGGGGGCGGCGAGCGTCGGCCCGGAGAGGCACAGCACGACGGCGACAGCGGTCAGAAACGACGAAACGCGGCGCGACATGGGTCGGGACTCCGGCATGACAATCGGGGGCGCGGTGGGAAGCGGGCGGGAAGGAGCGTGTGGTTATTACACCACTCGGCGGCGGCGAAGGCAAGCAATACAGCTTGTTTAGCCGCGAGCGCTTTACCAAAGCGCTCGCGGCTATTGTTCTTCCGGTTGACGGCATCATGCGGCTGAAGACAATCGGAAGATCAAAAGCTGATAGCTGTCAGCTAACAGCTATCAGCTATTTCTCGTACCCAATTGCTGCTGGGTACGAGCGGACGGCCGAATTCCGTGTGGCGGACAACTTGAAGGTCGATAAACGATCTTTTCTTGAACGCGAGCGCTCGTACAGTCATAATCACTACGTAGGGTCGCCCGCCCAACGGAAGCCATGTAGATGCACGTCACTCTGACCGTCACCGAAGGCCCGCACCAGGGCAAGCAGTTTTCGTTCAGCGACCACCAGACGTTTCTCGTCGGCCGGTCCAAGCGCTGCCATTTCCAGCTTTCCAAGGATGACAAGTACTTCTCGCGCGTCCATTTCATGATCGAGGTCAATCCGCCGCATGTGGCGCTGTCGGACATGAACAGCCGCAACAAGACCTACGTCAACGGTAAGGAGATCAGCCAGATTGGCCTGAAAAACGGCGACGTGATCAAGGCCGGCCGCACGGTCATTCAGGTGGCCGTCGCCGGCGCGCCCTCGACGTCTCCTGCCCTTCCGGTTGTGCCCCCTCTGCCGATCGAGCCGACCCTCCCCGCGGCCGCACCTGCCGCGCTGCCCCTGCCTGTCGCGCCCCCGGTCGTTGCGGCACCGTCTGTTCCCCGGCCGGCGCCCCCCCTGCCTAAGCCCGCCGCGCCGCCGCCGCTAACCGCGCCGGTGGAAGCGCCGTCCTACGTCAACCTCCGGCCGGAGTGGTTCAACGGTCCGTCGCAGATCCTGATGATGCCGAAGAGCAACTGCCCGACCTGCGGCAAGCCGTTGCCGGCCGGTACAGAGAAGCTCTGCCCCGCTTGCCTGGCCGCGGCAGCGAAGGTGGCGCAGCCGATCCCCGGCTACCGTATCGTCCGCGAACTGGGGCGCGGGTCGATGGGCATTGTGGCGCTGGCCTTGCGCGAGGCCGACAGCCAGGCCTACGCTCTCAAGACCATCATCCCCTCGGTGGCCGCCAACCACGCCACCATCGAACGCTTTCTCCGCGAAGCCCACATCCTGCGGCAACTCCAGCACCCAAATATTGTCGGCCTGCGCGACGAGGGCGAGGTCAAGGGGATGCTGTATTTCGCGATGGATTACGTCCACGGCACCGACGCCAGCAAGCTGCTTCGCCGCACCGGCCCGCTGGAGTTGCGGCGGGCGCTGCGGCTCGTCTGCCCGATGCTGGAGGCGCTGGCCCACGCCCACGCCCGGCAGTTCGTCCATCGCGACGTGAAGCCGTCGAACTTGCTGGTGGCGGAGGACAAGGAGTTCGTGCGCCTGGCCGATTTCGGACTGGCCCGCGTCTACCAGGCGTCGGAGATGAGCGGCCTGACGTTCAACGGCGACATCGGCGGCACGGTCGCGTACATGCCGCCGGAGCAGATCACCGAGTACCGCGACGCCAAGCCGACGGCCGACCAGTACGCCGCCGCCGCGTCGCTGTACAACCTGCTCACAGGGAGGTACGTCTACGACCTGCCGGAGGGAGACTTCCAGAAGCAGCTCTTGCTGATTTTGAACGAAGACACGGTGCCGATTCTGAAGCGGCGGAAGGACGTGCCGCGGGGCGTGGCCGAGGCGATCCATCGGGCGCTGGCCCGCGAGCCGGAGGACCGTTTCCCCGACATGAAAGCTTTTCGCGAGGCGCTGCGGCCGTTCGAGGGGTGAGAGAAAAATGCGCGAAACGTAAACAGGAGGGTCTAACTCGCCGCCGGCGCGGCCTGCGTGTCCTCTTTCGGGCCACGGCCTTCAACCATCGTCACGGAAATGCCATCCTGTACGATTTTCCCGTCCTGATTGATGAGCTGCCGCTGCCAGGCGATCACGCCGCGTTTGCCCCGGCCGCGCTCTTCCTTGCTCAGCACCTGACTGCGGACGCGGATCGTGTCGCCGATGAAGACCGGCTCGCGGAACGTCCATTCGCGGATCGACAGGATCGCCATCGTGCGCATCGGCGGCGCGTACAAACCCAGGCCGCTGCCGATCGCCTGCACGAGCAGGCCGTGAGCGATGGGCCGCCGGAAGGTCGTCGAGCGCGCGAACTCGTGGTCGAGGTGCATGGGGTTGAAGTCGCCGCTCAGCCCGGCGAAGTTGACGATGTCCGCTTCGGTGACGGTGCGGGAGAGGGAATCCCACTCTTGCCCGATCGCAACGTCGTCGAAATACAGATGCATCGGCGTGAACGACATGGGCGCATTCCTCCCCTCTGAGGCCCGGCCTTGTGTCAGGAGGACAATGTAACGGATTGTCGCGGCGGACGGCAAGAGTCGATCGTCGGCCGAACGAGAACCCTTACCCCGTATTCACCGCGGAGGGCGCAGAGGATCGCAGAGGAAAACGAAAACCAAGAGTGATAAACGAGTTACGCAGGACCATTCCCTGATTTGCCCTGGCAACAAAGTGACTCACTTCGTATCACCAAATTCTTTTTGTCGTATTACCTCTGCGTCCCTCTGCGCCCTCTGCGGTGAATAATCCGGACTACTCAAACAACGACCGTTGGACCGGCGCTGGGGCGGCAAAGGGCTCGACGACGTGCAGGCGCTTCGTGCGGCCGCACAGTTCGCCGATACTCTGGGCGTTGGCCGTTGCGTGGCCGTGATGGCAGTTGTTGAAGAGCACCAGCGCCCGATCGGCGTCGGACTTCGCCAGCTCCGCCACCCACTCGCCGAGTTCCGCCTCGTCGTACTGGTAATCGTAGCGCTTCTTCTCCGAGGCATACCAGTTGGCGGCGTTGCGCGAATGCAGTCGGACGTAAATATGCCGCCCGGATTGGACCAGACCGGGCGGAAATAGGCCCGGCAGGTTCGGCACATCGACCGACACGAGATCGACACTCTGTTCCTTTAGCCACGGCGGTACATCCGCCGCCGCCCAGCTGCGGTGCCGGAATTCAACTGCCAGATCGAGGCCGTGCAACTCCTCGGCCAGCGTTTCGACCCAGGCACGGTCGGCGGGCCGGTCGTGGGCCGACTGCGGCAGCTGGGCCAGGACGCCAAGCAGCTTGCCGCGCCGTTGCAACTCCTCGACAGCTAGACGGAAGCCGGGCAGGTCGGCGCGGCTCTGGTCGTGGCTGGCGGTACGCGGTACCTTGACGACGAACTGGAAGCCGGCCGGCGTCTGGTCCGCGATCCGGGACAGCATCGCGGCCGTCGGCGAGCGATAGAAGGTGAAGTTCAGCTCGACCAGGGGAAACTGGCGAGAGTAATAGGTCAGCATGCCGTCGCGGCGGCCGCCCTTGGGATAGAACGGGCCAACCCAATCCGGGTAAGAGTAACCGGAGGTGCCGATCCAGACGTCCATCGGGCAATCTCATCGTTTACCACGCCGGATCGTCGGCCTCTTCCGCTCCGTGTGGCACCTGCTGGCGCGACGACCACAGCTGCACCTTGCGGGCCACGTCGGCGGCGAGGCGGCTATGAACGGGCGGCAACGGCTGGTTGCGCGGCAGGCCGACGTCCAGACCCAGACGGCGCTGCAACACCTCAGCCGTCGCCAGGGCGATCTCTCGGTTGGGAAGGCGAGCCAGGTCATACAACGCGGCCTTTGCTTCCGGCGAGTCGCCGCGCGTCAGCAATGTTTCGACGGCGATGAGCCGTAAGGGCGCCGGTGTCGCCGGGTCAATCAGCCCGCGCAGCACCCGGCTATCCAGCTCCTGATGTTGTTGCAACACCCGTGCCAGTTCCAGACGCAGGACCGGCGGCGCGTGAACGTCGGCGACCTTGTCGCGGAGCGCCTGGGCCAGCTTTGGGTCTTGCCCTTGAGAGAGTACCTGGTCGGCATGAGCGCCGAGAGTGGCTGCCGCCCGCAATGCCAGAATGCCCTTCTCGCACGCCCAGGCGGTCAGGTCGGTCAACGCCTCGGCAGTAAATTGATGGCCGTCCGGACAGAGCGGGCCGTCGTCCGCGCCGGCGGCGTGTGCCAGGGCGGCGCGGACCGGTTCGCGCACCCATGTCCAGCGGCGCTCGGTGTTCGCCAGCAGGGCTTCGGCGGTTGCGTCGCGCACCTGGCGATCGGGGTCGCGCAGGAAGTCAGCCAGCGCCTCGACGATGGAACGGTCTTCCAGGGCCGCAAGAGCGTTGACGGCGGCGGCGCGGACCTCCGGCTCGGCGGCGTTGCGGGCCAGGTGCAGAACTGCTTCCGGTTGGCCCGGCAGCCATTTCCTGCGTTCCCGCAGCGCGGCCAGCGCCGCCACGCGCACCTGCGGCAGGCCGTGATTGAGCAGTGCCAGGGCGGGGCCGGCGTCGAGCCGCAGCGCCTCGCGCAGCTCGCGCACTTCAGGCACCGACCGGCAGGCATCGAGATCAGCGGGCCAGTTGGATTTACGGCCGAGTCGGTCGGCCAGCGTGCGCGCGCGTCGCAGTTCCTTCGCCCCCGACTCCGTCAGGCATTGCGAAGCGAAGAAGGCCAGCGGCAGGATGAGCAGCACCGACCGCGACACGTACAGGAAGCCGTCGCGGACGTCCGGCAGCGCCAGCGTCAGCCAGCTGAAGGCGATGACGTAGAGCATGGCCCCCGACAGGCCGAGCGGCTCGCGCCAGCACTTTCCTCCGACCAGCAACAAGACGCAGGTCAGCGCCTGGAACAGGACGCCGAGCCAGAGTAGGTGCGTGTAGTCCGCCGCGTAGCGCCGACAGGCCAGCAGGAGCACACCCAAAGGCAAAAGCAGCAACGCCAGGCGGAACAGTTGGACCGACAGGGCGGGTCGGCGACTGCCCGTCTCCGGCTTGAACTGTGCTTGCATGATCGTTCGTCCCTAGGCGCTTGACCGCTAAGCCGCAAGCGGCGCTGAGTTCGCGTACCCCGTCAAGTATGGCTCACGCCGGCGCGAAAGGCCAAGTCGGCGGCAGTGGATTCGAGCCAGGCGCATAAAAAAGGGCGGGGGTCGGACTTTCGTCCGACTCCCGCCCTAGCAAGGAACGCCGACCGGCGCCCCGTCCAGAGGACTTTAACGACGCTGACAACTGGAGCAGTTGCTGCCGCCCGAAGGTACGTAGTACGACGGCAAGGCGTTACTCGCCGGCGCCGCCGCGGACGGATAGTATCGAATCTCGGCCTGGCCGTGGATCTCGGTGCGCGTCACGACCCGCTCGGGATCCGAGAAACGCTTGAGGACGCCGTCCAGGTCGCTGGCGGTCAGCGTTCCCTCATGACGGTAGGCCTGATTCGTACCGGTGTGGTCGCTGAGGATCAGGCCGCCCTTCATCTCGAAGACGTCCGCCAGCTTCTGGCCGCGCTCCGTGCTGGCATCGACATAGACGCACACGTAGCTGCTGAGCAGCGTTTCCAGGACGGCCGCATCGAGCTTGCCATCCTTGCTGACGCCTTCCCAGCCCGCGGCGCCGCGGCCGATGACGACGGCCAACGGCTTGCGCGCGTCGGCGCCAGTCTTCTGCGCAGCGGAATAATCCGTCTGCCATGCCGGGACCTTCGGCAGGCGAGCTGCCGCATCCACCGAGCTGGCCAGGGCGATACACAGGATCGAGGTGAACATCCGCAAATTCTCCTGAGAAATCCTACCACCTCTGTACACAAGGCCAGGCAGTACATTACCTGGCTCACATGAACATTGGTTGTAGGGAGAATGCGGACAACGACAACCGGACCGTTTCCTATTTTGAATAATTTACCCAGAGTGCTATTTTGCGCACTTGACATATCTACGATTGTTTATATTTGGTGTCACCAATTCGTTGGACAGCGGTCTGATCGGGTCGCTGCTCAACGAATTGGGTCCAAACCCCGTAGAGTAAACGTCCCGCTTGGCCTACGGTTGAAACGGGCTTCTGAACAATGAGGTCAGACAACCACTTCTGCCGTCTGACTTAGCGACGTGCGATAGCGTGCGCGTATCGGCGCGATCACCTCGGCCAGGAACTCACCCACCTGCTCCGGCGCCCTGCCGACGAAGTAGCCTTCCGCCAATACTCGCTCAAAATCGACGCCGGCAAGAGTAGGATCGTTTCGTAAACGATCAAGAAGATCGTTGTGGACAGCGCCCGACTTGAGGGCGGCGGTCACCGCGTGACTGTGCTGGCGAATACACT
>JBBQPD010000326.1:0-6707 GCA_038331535.1 Gemmatales bacterium
TTTTTTGGGTGTGTGGTCCCCGTTTGGGCCGTTGGGGGCTTGGGGGTTTAACCCCATACGCCCCCCGCGGCGTCCCGGAGACCAGTATAGCGACCCGCTCAGAAATCGATCTCGCCGCGCAGGAAGCCGCCCTGCGACGAGAAGTCCAGGCTCGAACCCTGGACGCTGCCGAGGTTGAACCAGCGTTCGTACTGGTAGCCGACGCGGAAGCGCAGCCGCTCAAAGCTCGGCGGCGTGTAGCTGACGCCGATCTGGGCCTGGATGGTCGGCACCGCCAGCGTTGTGCGCTGCGGCTGCGTCGTGAAGGAAACGCCGTCGATGGTCTCCACAAAGCGCTGCTCCGGCTGGCCGATCAGGACGGCACCGTCCACCGTGCCGAAGACGCCGAAGCCCATGACGAACGTGCGCTCCACGTCGAGGCCGAGGTGTGGGCCGGCGCCGACGAAGTAGTTGCTCTCGCGGTCCACCGTGAGCAGAGCGGGCGTGTTGGCCCGGGTGTCGTAAAAGCTCCAGTCCACGCGGGCGCCGATGCGGGCCTGGAACCACCAGTGCGGCTCGAACTCGGAGCGGGCGGTGGCGTAGTCGAAATCCAGCTCGTTGAAGTTAAAACGGCTGCGACTATTCGTCTCGATGCCATCAGCCGTCTGCGTCTGCTTGCCCTCGGCGATGAGGAAGCGATAGCCGAAACTGAACTCGCCGAGACGGTCCGGCAAGCGCCAGCCCAGCTCAATCTTCGGCGCCACGGTAAAGTCGAGGCCGACGCCGGGGAGGGCGATCGTCTTCGTCGTGCCGTCCGGAAACGTGATGGTATTGTTCAGGTGGTTCGACACCGACGGCTGAACGAACTGCAATTCCCAGTTGAAGAAGAGCAGCGGTTCTGGAGCGGAGGCGCCGTAACTGGTCGGAGCCGGGCCGAGCGGAGCCGGCGGCGGATAATACGGTTGTGGAGCGAACGTCGGCGGCGACGGCACCGGCACGGGCTGCGTGACGACCGGCACCGGCCGGCTGATGATCGGCCCCGGCCCCGCATCGGACAAGGTGATGGGCGGCGAAATCGGCACTGGCGCGGCGGGCGTCCATTGAGCGGCGCCGCGCCCCGCGTGGCCGAGAGTGCCGATAATGGCCGCGACCAGCAATCCGCGCGCTGTGCCAAGCATGCCGCGTTCCTCCGCGCCTGTGAGCGAAATCCCGGACGATCCGGTTGAGGGGGATAACGGCGCGAGGGCGGCGGGTCAAGAGCAACGGGGTTCTTACCTTCTGAAATGTTCGGCCGAGTTCTTGCTGACAGCTACTAGCTGATAGCTATCAGCTTTCAGCCGAACCGGGTTGGTGTGGTTGCGAACCCATCTGCACTGCCTCCTGATGGGCAGCCGGATCGGTCGAGAAGGATTCGTTTCATTTCACACAGCCTTTTTCCTTCCCGACCGGAGGCGTATCTCGCGCCACCTCAGCGGAAATAGGCGGGTTTCGGCCCGATGGCCGATGAAACGATGAAACGAATCGGCCTGCCCAAAAAGAAGGCAGCCGCGCGCTGATTACTTCTGTGCCGCGGTGCGCTTCTTGAGGATGACCTTCAGCTGCAACACGGTCTTGCCGATCTGGATGCTGTCGTCGGCCTTGAGCGGGATGCGCTTGCCGCTGGCGATGCGGGCGCCGTTGAGGCTGGTGACGCCGCGGCCGGTGTCGGCGATGCCCAGGCCGTTCTTGTCGTTCCAGATCAGGGCGAAGCGGTTGACCTGCACCGCCACGCCGGGGTTCTCCTGCTCGGACAGGTCCACATCCACCTGCTGCGGTCCCATGCGGCCGAGGTAGGTGGCGCCGTCCTTGACGACGTAGGTCTTGCCGACGCGCAGACCCTTCACGACGGAGAGCTTTACTTTCGAGCCTTCGGGCAGAGGGGCCGGATTGGCGGGAGACATGGGTGGACCCTTTCGGATGAGGAGAAATCGCGTATGGCGAGCGGGGGGCGTCAGCCCCCCGGTGAGTCACCGGGGGGCTAACGCCCCCCGCTCGCCAAATTGATATTCTCTGTGTTATTTCTTGACCCCCCTCCTGGCCATCAGTTTCTGCAGCTGGACCAGCGTGTCGTCCGGGTGATTGCGCGCCTCGGTCACGCAGCCCTTGCAGCACAGGAACACCGGCTGGCCCTTGACCATCTCCTTGTAAATCTGCCCCGTCGAGCCGAGCGGGCTTTCCTGATCGACCGCGCAGAAGAGCTGCGCCTCCGCCAATCGGCGGTCTTCCGGGCTGAGCTTGGCCATTTCCGCCTTGATGCGCACCATGTCGCCGGGGGAAACCGCCGGCAGCGCCGACAGCGGAGCGCCGTTCGCCGGCACGCTGGTGCCGACGGTGCCCGAACTCTGGAAGCTGCTGATCGTCATCTGCCGGTCCAGCTCCAGCTTGAAGCCGTAGTTGATCGCCATGGCCTTCTCGCCGGTCGTGTTCGGTTCGACCGTCACGTCCCAGCGCAGCAGGTTGTTGGGCCGTTGCTCGCGCACGTAGACCGCGTCCTTGCTGATCTCCGGCGTGGTCTTGAGCAGGCTGACGTTGACGGCCTCGTTCTCCGCCACCGGCAGCCGATCCCACAGTTGCAGCCGGACCTTCTCCGACTTGTAGCTGCTGAGCAGGATGCGGTACTCGAAGGTCAGCGCCTGGTTGCCGCCCTGGGTGGCACGCGACTTGTCGATCATCTGCCGCTGCACTTGCAGCTGCGGATCGACGCCGAAGCCGGCCGTGAACTGCTCGCCGATGGCCACCAACGGCAGGCTCATCTGGCCCACGAAATCGGTGCCGATGTACATCGTCGCCTCACCGGGCAACAGGATGTACTCGCTCTTATTGGTCAGGTCGGCCTGCCGATAAACGTGCGACGTGAGGATCGGCACCGCCTTGTAGTAGTAGTCCGGCGCCAGGTCGATGCGGGTCACTTCGAGCACCTGGTCGTCGTTGCGCGATGGCACCGACAGCCGGGTGCTGAGGTGATAGGTGACGGTCGGCCCCTCGGTGACGGCCAGCAGGCAGCCGCGCTTCATGGCCGCGTCCGGGTTGAACAGCTCCCACGACTGGTCGATGGCCGCCGCCGTATTGACGAGGCTGGTGCCGCTCGCCCCCTTCTTGTCGTTGAAATCCTTCTGGGCCTTGCCGCGCAGATCCTTGACCTGTTCTTCCAGCTCCATCGTGTTGGGCCGATGGGCGACGGCCGGGCTTTGTCCCTTGGGAACGACGGTGACCTGCAAGGTTTGCAGCTCGGGCGGGGCGGCGTTGAGCGTCGGCTGGGCGGTGGACAGCACCATTGAGACGTTCGACCAGTCCTCGCCCGTTTGCTGGGCGACGGCAGCCTGGTACTCCAGCTGCACCGGCTCCTTGTTCGTCTTGCCGGCGCGCAGCTTGTACTGCGGCCGCCAGGACACCGACTCCACCAGGTAATGGAGGCGCACCTTGCCGGCGCCAGCGTTGGCCTTGTCCACGACGATGATCGCGTCGCGCTCGGTGCGGACGATGCCGGAGCTTAGCTCCTTGAGCTTGCGCTGAGCGAAATCGGACTTCTCCTGGTTGTCCTGCACCTTCTGCTTGAGGCCGACCAGCTCCTTGGCCGTTTCCAGGCGCGAATCGCGGATATGCTTCGACAGGGCGATGGCCGAGTCGCTGTTCAGCGCGGCCTTCTCGGCGGACTGGACCATGGTGATGGCCATGAAGTTTTCCATCTTGCCGAGCGTCTTCTCGTTCTCGCCGATCGCCTTCATCTCGGATTCCATCTGCTCCTTGCTGAGCTGGAGCGTTTTCAACTCCTCCTGGAGTTTGCGCACGTCCGCGCGCGTGTCTTCGAGGATCGGCCGAGTGCGGAAGCGCGTCGTCAGCACGCGAATACCTTCGGCGCCTTCGGTGTACAGCGAGTTGTTAACCGTGGCCGGCGGCAGCGGCGACACGGTAAGCTCGATGGTGCCCTTGCCTTCCGTCACGTCCACTTCGCGGGTGATGAGGGCGCTATTGGGGTAGACGGTAACCGCGGTGACGCGGCTGGCCGTGATCTTCACGGCGGGCGTCGCCTCGGCGGGGGCCGTCGCCTTGTCGGTCTTCACGGCCGTGTCCTGTGGCGGCGCCTTGACGACCGGCGTCTCCGCAGGCAGGTTGGTCGCCACGGCCACGAGCACCGTCGCCAGGCCGCACGCCATGAGCGACACGATCACACGTCTGCGCATACTTTGCTCCTTGGACCCGGTTGGGAGAGAGTTACGACGATTGACAGCGCTGTCAGAACTAACGTAATCGCCCGACCGCAGCGGACACCGATCTTCGCCGCCCGCTGCCGGCACGATACTTGCACTCAAAACGGCTGAAATCGGAGTTCCCGATTATGTATGACATTTGCGAGGAGAAGAACCATGCGAATACTCGGTGTGCTGCTCATCCTGCTCGGCGTCGTGGCGCTAGCGTTCCAGGGTTTCACCTTCTTCACGACGGATCGGGTCGCGGAGGCCGGGCCGTTCCATATCGACGTGCAGAAGCCGCACACGATCATCTTTCATCCCGTCCTCGGCGTTGTCGCGCTGATCGCGGGCGTTGTCCTGGTCCTGTCGGGACGCGGGTCGAAGGTCTAATTAGCGTTCGCGCTTCCACCAATCGGCCTGGTCATGGGCTTCCCAGTCGCGTTCCCGCTCGTTGTAGGTGCGGCCGATCATCGCCGCGTAGTAGCCCGCCGGCACCATGAAACTGCGGAAGATGCCCAGGCCGTCACTAACAGAGTCGCCTTCCGGCTTGTGAATGGCATGCGGAATCAGGTTCAATACGGCTTGAACGGTCGCGGCGAGCGCGAGACTTTGCCAGGTGATGAGCGCCTACTCGTCGGACCGGCGAAAAAGGTTCTCCGGTCCGACGAGTAGGAGAATGAGCGCGGCCAGAAGCAATTCGATTCCCGGCCCCGCGAAATAGATCAGCGCGCTCTTGAGATGCGGTTGTCGCAAGTTCATCGGTACACATTTGACGAAGCCTTCGACCGGGAACAAGCGGACTTCGATCAGCGCCGACCCGAGACGGAAGGAACTCACGACCCGCCCCATGCCGACAACCACCTGGCCGACGTACCAACCCAGCGCCGCGGCCATGAGTGCGTGACCGGCTTCGTGCAGAGCGAGCAGGGGAATCCAGAATACGACGACGAGCAAGGCACTGAGCTTGACCGGTTGATAGTCGTGGAAGACCTCCGCGGCGAACAGCGCGAGCAGAACGACGAAGAAGATGCCGTAGACCCAGCGGTCGCGGGGAGACAGAGGGCCGCTTTCGGGTGGCTGGTCGATCATGTTACGAACCGCGCTGGGCCATTTGCTCTTTCAACTGGCCCACGAGTTCTTGTAACTGCTCCAAAGACATCGCGAGCAGAGTCGCCTCGGGCGTCGGGTCCGATTTGAGAACTTCCTGATACGATTGCACCCGTCCGATCAGGACTCCGCGATCGAGGCCCTTGAGCTCGGCATACCGCAGTCGCGCGAACTGGTCGCGCTGGTATTTCAGCCGCGATTCGTATTTTTCGCGTTCCAGGTCATCTTGAGTCAACATGCGTAGTACCTCCATCGCTTTTTGTATCGGGGGAATTCGCAACGTCCCAGGAAGACGGTCCGTGTCCAGTTCATCGGCATGGCGCAGGAAGTAACTCCAGCGCTCGCAACCGGTAGCCAGCTCCGCCGCCGCCCGGTCGAACTTCGGCAGTTCGATGACATGCACCGTGAGATGATCGCTGAACACGACCCCCGGTGCTTCGACATCTCTTAACTGAAAGCGCCAGTGCCAGCGCGGCTGGTCGCGAAAAAGAACATGGTCGAGGAAACTGATCGAAAAGGACGGCTCCATGCCGTGATACTCCTCACCCGCGTGCAGCTGTTGCTGGTGCAGCCGTGTCAGGTAGTAGAGGACTCGCTCCGGGTAGGCGTGATAAGGCTCCATTTGCATCTCGACGTTGAAGTGCCTGCCGGACTGGTCGCGGGCCTTGATGTCGAGGATGCTCAGCTTGTCGTCCAGCGTTTCCTTGTCATTGAACGGGTTAAGGATCTCCACGGCGGTGACGGCGCGCCCGGGTGGTAGGACCAGGACGGCGTTCAACAGGTCGATCAACAGGTCAATGTTCGCTTGTGTGGCGAACAAGCGCTTGAAGACAATGTCGAGTTTCGGATCGATTCCGGGTACCATGATCGCCTCGACGGCCTCAGCGAGAAAACACCGCTATCGTAACTAACCGCGCGGGTGTTCACAAGTGAGCGCCGGGTGGAACGGCTTTCGATCCCCAGGAAAATCTCCTTTTTCCCAAGCGCTCATCGCGGTACGATAACCTCCATCCTACCGCGCCCCTTCCCGCTCTAATGGACGATCCTGCCGCCATGACGCGCACACACCTATTACTCCTCGTTTCGCTCCTGAGCCTCGCACCCCTCCATGCCGGCGAACCGACGCCGAAAGGCGCCAATCACTGGGCATTTCAACCGATTCGACGGCCCGCGCTGCCGGCGATCAAAAATGAGGCGTGGGTGCGCACCGATCTCGATCGCTTCGTCCTCGCCCGGCTGGAGAAGGAAGGTATCGCCCCGTCGCCGGAAGCGGACCGCACCACCCTGATTCGCCGGCTCAGTCTCGACCTGCTCGGCCTGCCGCCGACTCCGGCGGAAGTGGACGCTTTCCTTGCTGACGCCACACCCGGCGCTTACGAGAAGCTGGTGAAT
>JBBQPD010000327.1:0-6701 GCA_038331535.1 Gemmatales bacterium
GGAGCGCTGGTGCCAGCGCTCCCTGACGGTCGCGGCTCGTGACGACGGAGACGAAACCGCATGTTCCTGGCCCGTGTCACCGGCGTGGTCGTGGCGACGCACAAGGTCGCATCCATGACCGGCCACAAGATGCTGATCGTCGAGCCGCTGCGCGTCGATCCGCAGGCGCGCGACCGGCTCGTCGGCACCGGCCGTAGCTTCGTCGTCGTGGACACCGTCGGCGCCGGCCAGGACGAGATGGTGCTGATTGTGCAAGGCTCCAGCGCCCGCCTGACGCCCGAGACCGAAAAACTGCCGGTGGACGCGACCATCATCGGCATCGTGGATACTGTCAACGTCGAGAACAAGACGATTTTCTCGGCGCGAGAATCGTGAGCACGCGGCGCCAGCAAGTGCAAGTGCCGCACTTGCTGGCAGAAGGATAAACATACCCATGCAAGTCACCGACGAAATCGTTCGCAACGTGGTCGCGCAGGTCCTGACGCAGATGCGCGGCACCAAGCCGATCACCCACGGCAAAGCGCCGACCAACGGCAAACCTAGCGCAACTTCAGCTTGGGGCGTCTTCACCGACGTGGACGCCGCTGTCAGCGCCGCCGTCGCCGCCCAGCGCCAGTTCGAGGCGCGCGGGCTGGAAGACCGTAGAAAAGCGGTCGCCTGTATCCGCAAGATTTGCTCCGAGCAGGCGGAAGCGCTCGGCCGCGAGGAGTTGGAAGAAACGAAGATCGGCCGGCTGGCGGCCAAGATCGAGAAGCTGAAAGTTATCGCCGACCGCATCCCCGGCGTCGAATTCCTCAAGACCGACGCCTTCAGTGGCGAAAACGGCATCGCTCTGCAAGAGTACGCTCCGTTCGGCGTCATCGGCGCCATCACGCCGGTCACGCATTCGCTGCCGACGCTGGCCTGCAACGCCATCAACATGCTCGCCAGCGGCAACGCCGTCGTCATCAATCCGCACCCCGGCGGGGCGAAAATCGCCTGCAAGGGCGTGCAGCTGTTCAATCGCGCCATCCACGCCGCCATCGGCATCGACAACCTGCTGACCATCATTCAGACGCCGACGCTCGAATCGGCGCAAGCGATCTTCGACCACAAGGACGTGCGCATGCTGTGCGTCACCGGCGGCCCCGCGGTCGGCCGGGCGGCGCTGCGCAGCCCGAAGCGAGCTGTCGTCGCGGGTCCGGGCAATCCGCCGGTCGTCGTCGATGAGACGGCCGACCTCGACAACGCCGCCCGCTCGATCGTCATCGGCGGCGGTTACGACAACAACCTGCTGTGCATCGGCGAAAAGGAAGTCTTCGCCGTCGCCTCGATCTTCGACGAGCTGCTGGCGGCGATGGCGCGCAACAAGGCGGTCGTCCTGAACGCGGCCCAGGTCGCGGCCTTGACGAAGGCGGCGTTCGTGAAGGGGCCGGACGAGAAGCATCCGCTGGTCGTCAACAAAGACTACATCGGCATGGACCCGGTCGTGATCGCCGAGCGCATCGGCCTGAACGTGCCGGCGGATACGGAACTGCTCTGCGGCGAGACAGTCGAGTCGAATCCGTTCGTCGAACACGAACAGATGATGCCGTTCGTGCCGTTCGTGCGCGTGCCGGACGTGGACACGGCCATCGCACTGGCGAAGAAATACGAACACGGTTTCAAGCACACGAGCATTATTCACTCGCGCAACGTCGATACGATCACGCGCATGGGCCGCGAGATGGACACGACGCTGTACATTCAGAACGGCCCGAGCACGGCCGGCCTCGGCAGCGGCGGCGAAGGCTACCTGAGTTTCAGCATCGCGACGCCAACCGGCGAAGGCGTGACGACGCCGCTGACGTTCACACGGCAACGGCGCTCGACGACGGTGAAGGCGTTACGGGTACTGTGATTTGCCGCTTGCGGCTTAGCGGGTGTAACCGCTAAGCCGCAAGCGGCAGAACGAGAGTTCCCCCCATGCAGATCGGTAAAGTCGTCGGCCACGCAACCGCCACAGTGAAGCATCCGAGCCTCAACGGCTGGAAGCTCCTCCTCGTGCAATTGCTCTCCGCGACGGATACGCCCGACGGCGAGCCAGTGCTGGCTATCGACCATCTCGGTGCGGGAATGGGCACAAGGGTCGTCCTCTGCAACGACGGCAAGGCCGTGACGGATCTGGTCAAGACGAAGGTGACGCCGCTGCGGTGGATGGTGCTGGGGTTGTGTGACGGATGAGCGCGAACGGACAGAATACGGCGACGGTGAATGGCCATGTACTGCACTGGCCCGGCCGTGTGCTGTCCGCCGACGACCTGCGCCGTAGCCTGAACGGCCACCGCGAGCTGGTCCTGACCCCAAACGCGGTCGTCACTCCGCTGGCCGAAGAACGGCTGCGACACGGCGGTATCACGATTACGCGACGCTCAGTCGAAGAGAAGACGCCGACTGTTGCGACGTGGGGCATCGCTCAGGATCGGCCCTATCCGCTGGTCAAGAGCGCGGTGCAGTCGATGAGCCGTGAGCAGACACCAGTGCGGGAATTATCGGCAGCGTGTGTCGGATCGGAATGCGATTGGGCACAGGCGTTGGCCGAGTGCGTGTCGCGCGGTGATTGTTGCGGTGGCGTGGTGTTCTGCCAGGACACGAGCCTGATCTGCTGCGTCGCCAACAAGTTGCCAGGGCTGCGAGCGGCGGCGGTGGTCACGGTGGCACAGGCGGCGCGAGCATCGCTGACGCTCGGCGTCAATCTGCTCGCTGTGGAGATGCCGGGCCGGACGTTCTTTGAAGTGCGGCAGATATTGCGAAACTTATGCCAGCCGGCCTGCCCGGACGGCGTGGCCTGTACGCTGCGAGGACTCGACGGCCATGCGCATCGCTGAGGTCATCGGCACTGTGACACTGTCGCGCGTCCATCCGACGCTCGCCGGCTTTCGCTGGATTGTCGGCGTGCCGTACAGCCTCCAAGCGCTGGAGGCGGACGGTCGCGGCGACGGCGAAGACCTGGTGATGTTCGACAATCTCGGTTCGGGAATGGGCGACAAGATTGGTTTCAGCGAGGGCGGTGAAGCGGCGGCGCCGTTTCTACCCCAGAAGAGGGCGATCGACGCGTATTGTGCGTGTATTCTCGATCGGATAGCTGTTAGCTGATAGCTGTCAGCTATCAGCTTTTCAGAGACGAAGGACAGCGCTGGTGATGACTTCGATGGTCTAGCTGTTAGCTGATAGCTGTCAGCTATCAGCTTTTCAGGAACAACGAGGATGCAAGACTTCCGCAATCTCAAAGTCTGGCAAAAGGCCCATGCCGTAACCCTGGCCGTGTATCAGGCGACGACGAAGTTCCCAGGAGATGAACGCTTTGGTTTGACGGTGCAATTGCGGCGCTCGGCCTCCTCCGTTCCCATGAACATCGCGGACGGCTGCGGTCGAGGAACCGACGCCGAGTTTCTGAAGTGTTTGTCGCTCGCCATGGGCGGCGGAAATCAGTTGGAGTACCAATTGTTACTGTCCCACGACCTGGGTTATTTGTCCGCCCCGGATCACGAACGACTTACCAAAGAGACGATTGAAGTGAAACGAATGATCGCCGGCCTGATTCATAGCATCAACGGCTAACTTGTGAGACAAAACAACCAAGAGTTTTTTCCATGAACGAACGCCAGCTCAAAGAACAGATGTGCGAGATCGGTCGGCGCGTTTACGCCAAGGGCTTTGCCGCGGCGAACGACGGCAACATCTCCTTCCGTCTCAACGAGCGCGAGATTCTCTGCACGCCGACCATGGTCTCGAAGGGCTTCATGAAGCCCGAAGACCTCTGCAAGGTGGATTACGAGGGCAAGCAACTCGCCGGGACGCGCAAGCGCTCCAGCGAAATCCTGCTGCACCTCTCCGTGTACAAGCACCGGCCCGACGTGAACTCCGTCGTCCATTGTCATCCGCCGCACGCCACCGCATTCGCCGTCGCCCACGAGCCGATCCCGAAGTGCGTCCTGCCGGAGGTCGAGGTCTTCCTGGGCGAGGTACCGATCGCCGTCTATGAGACGCCGGGCAACCAGAAGTTCGCCGAGACGATCGTGCCGTACCTGAAAGACTGCAACACGATCCTCCTCGCCAACCACGGCACCATCACGTTCGGCCCCGACCTGGAGAAGGCGTACTGGAACACGGAGATCATCGACGCCTACTGCAACATCTTGATTCTGTCCCGCCAGCTGGGCCGGGTTAATTACTTCTCGGACAACCAGACGAAGGAACTCCTCGAACTGAAGAAGCGGCTCGGCTACGACGACGTGCGTTTCCGCAAAGAAGGGTGCAGCATGTGCGGCCCCAGCAGCTTCGACGAGTCCTACACCGACTTCGTGCCCGAACCGCGCGCCTTCGCGCAGGCGGAAGTCCCCGCGTGCAACGGTCACGCGGCGGCGGGCGTGGATATGGAGGAGTTGGTGCGGACCATCACCGATCAGGTCATGGCGTCGCTGAGCTGCGTCAGCGCCTGACCCGTCGGACCGCTGCTCCGCCGAGGGATGCGACGAGGCTGTGTCATGTTCAGTTTCCGCAGAGACAAGATGGGCTTTTTCAACGCCCTGATTTTGATCATCATCGTCGTTTCGACGACGATTTCGACGGTCCTCATCCTGGCCATCGGCGGCTGGGAGGAACACAAAACGTCGATCCGCTGGATCCTGGGCACGGCCTGGGTGGCGTGCATCGTCATGGTGCTGGTGCGGGTGTCCGTTTTCAAATACCAGCGCGACAAGGCCGAGCGCGAGCAGGCGGAGCGCGAGCGGCAAACGGCCGAGCCGTCAGCGCCCGCCGAGGAGGTGCGCGATGGGCCTGCACATTGACACCCTGAAGGATTTGCAGAAGCTACTGAAACAACTGAAGCTCGAAGTTAAATCGCTGGATGAGTTGCAGGGATTGTTGGCCCGGATCAACGCGAACGACGACCCGGACGCGGCACGGGAGCGTGCGGCTTGGCGGCTTATCGGGCTGGTCGCCAAACTCTCCTTCATCACAGCTGGAATTTTATCCTTTTACGGGACTATCATTCCGTCCGCAATGGCCAGGGAACTAGGAAGTAACACGGCGGCTGTCCTGACCCTCTGGATTCTCGGCATCTTGTGGGGCGGCGCGACCCTCGCCACCGTCTTGACCGCGTACCTCAGCCTGTCCTCGGTGCGTGCGCTGCGGGCGGGCAAGAAATCGTCTCCACCGGGCGGAACCGAAGCAGTCGGCGGAGCGAATTCGGCGGCCGGACCTGGGGCGACGCCGAACGACTCGATAACGGCCATCCTCAACGATCGAACGCGCGTCAGTGCGCCAAGGAAAGTGTCATGAAAGTGAGCATTATCGGCGGCGGCGGACTGGTCGGTAGCATGACCGCTTACGCCTTACAGTGTGGCGGCGTCGCCAGCGGCATCTGCATCATCGACGCCAACCAGGACATGGCGAAGGGTGTCGCCCTCGACTTGTTGCATGGCGCCAGCCTCACCGGTGCCGACCAGCGCATCACCGCCGGCACGATGGAGGAGGTCGCGACGAGCAACGTCGTCGTCATCACCGCCGGCCTGCGCCGTAAACCCGACGAGAGCCGGCTCGATCTCATCAACCGCAACGTCGATCTCTTCCTGGGCCTGCTCGATCAGGTCAAGGCGGCGGGCCTGAAGGACGACAGCTACCTCGTCGTCGTCAGCAACCCGGTGGACGTGCTAACGTACCTCGCGGTGCAGCGCTGCGGCCTGCCGTGGCAGCGCGTCATCGGCCTGGGCACGCAGCTGGATTCGGCCCGCTTCCGCAGCATCCTGGCCCGCCGACTGCAAGCGCCGCCGACGCAGGTGAACGCCATGATCCTCGGCGAACACGGCGATAGCATGGTGCCGGTCTGGTCGAGCGCAACGGTAGCGGGGTTGCCGCTGGAGCAGTGGCCCGGTTTCGACGCGAACCTGGCGCGCGAGGCGTTCGAGGAGACGAAGACGGCCGGGGCGCAGATGATCAAGCTGAAGGGCGGCTCCGGCTTTGGCGTCGGCCTGTCGATCCGCGAAGTGGTGCAAAGCCTGATTCTCGACAGCCGGCGCGTGCTGCCGGTCAGCACGTTGCAACAGGGGCTGTACGGCGTGCGCGACGTGTGCCTGTCGGTGCCGACGGTGGTCGGTTGCGGCGGAGCGCGTCAGCAGATCGAACTGCCGCTGACACCGCGCGAGCGCACCGGCGTTCAGCAATCGGCGCGCGTGTTGCGCGAAATCATCGATCAGGTCGAGGCGCGCATTGGCAAGTTACGTGCTCCTGGGAGGGTGGAAGAATCGCCCATCAAGACAACCGGCAGCGAACGGGCGATACCGCGGATGGCATGGGGAAAGAAATGAAAAATGATAAACCAAAAACCAAAAACCAAAAATGAGAGATGACAGATGAAAGGTGATGACATTGCCGAGCGCTTGCTTGAGTTCGCATCTCGGATTATTCGGCTGGTAGATGCGCTTCCCGCGAAACTGGCCGGGAAACATGTCGGCTCGCAACTGCTTCGATCCGGCACTTCGGCCGGGGCAAACTACGAGGAAGCACGGAACGCCGAAAGTCGAGCCGACTTCATTCACAAGCTTGGAATCGCCCGAAAAGAATCTTGCGAATCTGCATACTGGCTTCGTCTCATTCAACGAGCGGGATTGGTCAAACCGACTCTCGTTGGCAAACTCGTTCAGGAATCCCACGAACTCTCCGCGATTCTAACGGCCTCGGTC
>JBBQPD010000328.1:0-6695 GCA_038331535.1 Gemmatales bacterium
CACCGTCATTCCGCACGCCGACGACCTCTACCACAAGCTGCGCCCGACCCTCCGCTACACGAAGTAGCAGGTCGTCAAGGTGAGCGACGACATCGGTCTGCACCCGGCCATGCGCAGCTTCGAGCGGTTGCTGCAACAGAACATGCTCGCCGTCGTGCAGGGCGTCGGCTATCCGAACCCGGACCGGTCGCATTTCGAGTCGATGGACATCTGGCAGTCGGCCGACCCGAAGCGCAAGACGCAAAGCGGCTGGCTTGGACGGGCCGCGGCCAACGTGCAGGACACGCGCGGCAACGTACCGATCATGAACATCGGCCCCAATCGGCTGCCGCTGGCGCTGCAAGGCTCCCAGGGCGGCGCCGTCAGCAACAACACGCAGCAGCCGTACAAGCTCGACCTCGGCGGCGGCACCGGCGAACAACAGCAGACGCGCCGCAGCCTCATCGAAGACCTGGCCAAGCCGGAATCGGGCACCGACGATAGCCTGATCCAGTTCGTCGCTCGCCGCCAGGTGCAGACGCTGCTGACGGTGGACAAGCTCCAGGACGTGCTGCGGAACCAGCAACGCGAGCAGCCGCAGTTCAGCCAGGACGGCAAACGCTTCTTCGGCCCCGGCTCGCTGCCGCAACGACTCAACATGGTCGCTCAGCTCATCCAGCGCAACTTCGGCACGCGCGTTTTCTACGTCGTCAAGGACGGCTTCGATACGCACTCCGACCAGTCGATGATGCACCAGAACCTGCTGGCCGAGGTCGCCGACGGCATCACGCAATTCTTCGACCAGCTCAAGCAATCGGGCAACGACCAGCGCGTGCGCGTGCTGACGTTCTCGGAGTTCGGTCGGCGCGCCCAGGAGAACGGCAGCAAGGGCACCGACCACGGCGCCGCCGCCTGCCTCTTCGTCGCCGGTCCGAAGATGAAGAAGGGCGGCCTTGTCGGCGAGCACCCGAGCCTGAAGGACCTGGACAGCGGCGACCTGAAGTGGCACATCGATTTCCGCCAGGTGTACGCCACGCTGCTCGACCACTGGATGGGCTGCGACAGCAAGACCGTGCTGGCCGGGACGTTCCCGCACCTGGACCAGTTGAAGGGTTGATTCCCGCGCCGCTTGCGGAACCGCTAAGAGTCTGTCCCACAAGGGGTCGCATTCTACGAGCCGCGACCGTCAGGGAGCGTGTTCTGCGGCATGTTGCCAACGCTCCCTGACGGTCGCGGCTCGTAGAACCCACTTGTGGGACAGACTCTAAGCCTCAAGCGGCGAATTCAATGGAGTTTCGCACATGATCCGACAGCGTCGCGCGTTCACGCTTTACGAACTGCTCGTCGTGATCGCCCTGTTCGCGCTCTTTCTTGGCCTGATGCTGCCGGCGGTCGGCAAGGCCCGGCTGGCCGCCGCGCGTAGCGCGTCGGCGAACAACATGAAGCAGATCGGCATCGCCTGCCATAACTATCACGACACGATGGGCTATTTCCCGTCGGGCTGCGACAAGAACCATTTCTCCGCCGCCGCCTACCTCCTGCCGTACATGGAGCAGGGCAACCTCTACAACAAGATCGATTTCAAGCAGTCAATCGACGCCAAGGAAAACGATCCGATTCGCAAGATCACCGTCAAAACCTTCCTCAACCCGATGGACTCGATAAAGTCCGTGAGCATGGACTATGGTCCGACGAACTACCTCTTCTGCGCTGGGTCGAAGCCAGGGCTTGCGGACAACGACGGTGTGTTCTACCTGGACTCGAAGATCAAATTGACCGACGTTCTCGACGGCACCAGCAACACGCTGATGACCGGCGAGACGCTGAAAGGCGACAGCGGCGTGCGGGCCACGGACGTGAAGCGGCAACACGTCGCCCTGAAGAAAGAGACGCTGAAAGACCTCAAGGACGCTACGGGAGTGCAGGAGTTCAAGGACGACAAGATGATCGCCGCCGACCGCTGCGCCAGCTGGATGGACGGCCGTTTCTTGCAAGGCACCTTTACCGGCACGCGCGTTCACAACGACGAGAAGCCCGATGTGACGTGCGAAGGAATCGGCGGCCTGTCGGGCCTGCGCAGCCTGACCGGCACGGTCAACATCGGCATGTGCGATGGTAGCGTGCGGGCGGTTTCCAAGGCGCTGAGTCTGGAGACGTGGAAAGCACTGTCATCGCGAAACGGCGGCGAGGTGATCGGAAACGATTTTTAACGGTTGTTTAGCCGCCCGTCTGAGACGGGCGGCTAAACATGGACGCCAGGATTTCCCCTATGCGCCGCGCTTTCACGCTGTACGAACTGCTGGCTGTATCGTCCGCCGGGGCGCTGTTACTTGGTCTGCTGCCCCCGGCCGCGCTGCGCATCCAGGAACGCGCCGCGCGTGCCAAGTCCGTGAACAATATGAAGCAACTGGGCATCGCCGCACACAGTTACTACGACGCGAATGGCAGCTTCCCCGCCGGCAACGACGCGAACAACTTCTCCGCCAGTGCCTATCTGTTGCCGTACATCGAACAGGACAACGTCTACAAGCTGATCGATTTCAAAAAACCGATGGACGGTGAAGGGAACAACGCGGAGGCGCGTCGCCTCGTCATCAAGACCTTTCTCAGTCCGCTTGACCCGGTTAAATCGGTCAGCAAGGATTTCGGGGCGACGAATTATCTCTTCAACGCCGGCGCGCAGACCTCGCTCGCCGACAACGACGGCATCTTCTTCCAGGGATCGAAGATCAAGTTTCCCGACATCTCGGATGGAACTAGCAACACCGTGATGATCGGCGAGACGCTCAAGGGCGACGGCAGCGTGCGCGCCGTGGACGTGAAGCGGCAACACGTCGTTCTGAAGAAGGACGACCTCAAAGGGTTGAACGCGGACGCCGGCGTACAGGAATTCAAGGACGATAAGAAGATCGCGGCCGACCGCTGCGCCAGCTGGATGGACGGCCGTTTCCTGCAAGGCACTTTCACCGGTACGCGCGTGGCCAACGACCCGAAGCCCGACGTGACGTGTGAGGGCTTCGGCGGCCTGTCGGGGCTGCGAACCAACGACAGCCTGGTGAACATTGCGATGTGCGACGGCAGCGTGCGGGCCGTGAATGTCAAAATTGAGATGGCGACCTGGAAGGCGCTGGCAACGCGCAACGGCGGCGAGGTGATCCCGGGAGATTTTTAGGAATGGCCGCTGGCGGCTTGGCGGCGCGCGCCCGCTAAGCCGCCAGCGGCGGAGCGTTTATCCCATCCGCTTCGCCGCGTCAGCCAGTTCCATCAAGTGCCCCTCCGAATCGCGGTCGTTGCGGTTGCGGGCTTCGACCAGTCCCTCCTCGGCGAAGCGCACCGCCTTGGCCCCCTGCTTCAGCGTAATCATCGCGTCAGCCGCGGCAACGCGATATTTCATCTCTGACGGCGTCCGCTCGATCAAGCGACGGAACACGTCCTCGGCCTGGTCCGCCTCGCCGCGCCTGGCGTGGATTTGGCCGCGGCGCAGCTCGTAGTCGTTGCGCCGTTTCCCTTCGTTATGCGTGCAGTCCTGGCTCTCGCCTTCGTTGACGAAGTCGAGCGCCGCGTCGAGTTCGCCGTCCTTCTGCGCGCGCTGCGTGAGGTAGGAGAACAGGTAGAAGCGGTCCGGTTTGTCGGCCTTCGGCTGCCGAGACGAAAGTGCCTTGCCGAAGTGCTTCGTCAGCTCGTCGGCGTCCAGCTTTTGCGCAGCTTGAAACGCCTGTTCCACTTGCTCGTCGGACAGCGACTCGACGTTCAGGGCAGCCAGTTCCTCCGCGCCCAGCGCCGAGATATTCTGTGCGCCCGGCGCTGCGACCGCGGAGGCAGGCGCGTCCGCGCTCAGGCCGAGCTTGCGGCGGAGGCGGTCGAAGTTGTAACCGGCCAACATGCCGTGTTCGGCGCAGTCCTGGATGAACTGGATGACGCCGCGCAATTTCTTCCGCAGCACCGGGAAGCCGGCCGCGTCCTTCGGGTTGTTCCCCGACAGCGACCGGCGCGGCTTGTGAATCCACTTCTCCTCGTAATAGTTCTCCGCATGGTCCAGCACGCGCCGCGCCGCCGCGTCGGCCGGCTCGGTGCCGATCGGGAAGATGAGCGCTTCGGACACCACGTCCGAGAATTGCGGCGGTGAGCGCCGTTCCTGCGCTTCGCCGAGGCCGATGTTGAGGCGGCCGCGCAGCTCGTCGCGCAACCGGCCGATGGCGTCCTTGTCGGTGCCCCAGACGCGGATGATGGGCGGCATGACGGCGAAGTAGCCTGCCAGCCGGGCCACTTCCGCGGGGGCCGAGCCGGCGGTCAGGATGCCGGCCTGGCTGAACTCCAGCACGAGGGCGATGAGCGTGCCTTCCTGCTGGTTGGGCGGGACGATCAGCCGATGGGCGGCCTGCCAGTCGTCGAGCACCTTGGTGACCGCGGGGCCGTCCTTCATCTGAAAGGCGAACGAGTAGTCGTGGTAGTCGCACTCGTTTTCGAGGCCGTCGCCGAAGCGTAGAACCTCCATGAGCGCGGCGGCGGTCGTCGCTCGGTCCTCGTCCACCTCCAGTTCCAGGTAGCGGTTCAGGGCATCGAGGGCGGCGCGGTTATCGCCGAGCCAGGCGCGGGCCAGGCCGAGGTTGAACCAGGCCGAAGCATCCTGAGGGTCTTCCTTCGTCAAGCTGTCAAAGAGGCGAGCCAGGTCGCCGAGGCGCGGCGTGGCGATGCTGGCGAGCGCCTGGTCCCAGGCCGCGCGCCGGTCGCCGGACACCTTCGGTGCCGGCGGCAATAGTTCATAGTCGCGCCGCGCCGCGGCGGGCTGCCGGCTGTTCGCGCCGAACTCGGACTCGAAGAATTCGCTCACCTGCGTATCGGCAGGGTCGCAGTGAGCAACGATGCGAACCGCCGCGCGGGCCGCAACGGTGCGGTGCAGCTTCATCTCGCACTGGAAGATAAGACTGTAAACTTCGGAGAGGTAGCCGAGGGCGTCGGGAGCGTACGCGTCGGCAGCCTTGCGGGCCAGCAACAGGGCGCCGGCGATCTCGCCCTCGTTGTAACGGAACTGTGCCCGCAGCAGCAGGCCGAACGGGTAGTTGGGGTTGATTTCGAACGCCTTTTGCAGCGACTCCTCGGCCTCGTCCGCTTTGCCGCCCGCGGCCAACAGCTGCGCCTGCCGGCCCCACGCCTCCGGGTTCTGCGCGTTCTTGGCGACGACTTCGGCCATTAGCCGCCGGGCGGTGTCGTGCTGCCCCTCGGCCTCCTGCTGAAAGGCGTGCTGGATGTCGCGCGAGATCGGTTCGCAGCACCACTTGAATTTCTTGCCGCTGCCGCACGGGCACAGGGCGTAGCGCGGGTCGGTCGTCATGGATTCATCTCGTCCTGAACCAACGGAATCGTGGCGATGGGTTCAACATAGCAGAACGGTATCATCATGGTCAGTCGTCAGTAGTCAGTGGTCAGTGGTCAGTAGCAGAGGTATTCGAGGCGATTTTGTCACTGACGACTGACCACTGAGGTTGACAGTTGATTCTTTGTATCCCATGTTTCGGCTAGTGCGATAGTGACGCCTGCGCGGCCCCATCCCCCGGCCGATCGTCTCCGTAACGGTTCCACTCCCCGAAGGTCGTGGTGAAGCCACCGCGCGGATCGGCCCGCGCCTCCCTCTGTGCATAAAGGATTTCGCTGTCATGTTGACGACTGACCTCGGCGCTTGCGAATGGTTCGTGTGGGACTTGCGGCGGAGCAACCTGATCGAACGGGGACAGCTCGACCAGATTATCGGCGAGTTTCTGGGCAAGTCCCCCGACGCCGAGCCACCCGCGCTGGCGCAGTTCCTCGTAGCCCGCGGTATCCTCACCGATTTCCAGGCCGAACGGCTCCTCCAGGGCAAAACTCAGGGTTTCGTCCTCGGCCCGTTCACGCTCACCGATGCCCTCGGCACCGGCAGCATGGGGACGGTCTACAAGGCACAGTCGAAGAACGACAACCTGTTCTATGCCGTCAAGGTGTTGCCGCGGCGCAGCATGTGGAACGTGCGCATCGCTCGCCGCAAGGTCCGCCTGTTCGAACAGTGCCAGCACACGGCGGTGGTGCCGTTCATCGACGTCGGCACTGCCGGCGGCATGCACTACCTCGCCTGGCCGATGATCGAAGGCACGACGCTCGACAAGCTCGTTGAACAGAAGGGGCCGTTGTCGTATGAGCTGGCAGCACTGTACGTGACGCAGGCGGCCGAGGGGCTGGAATTGTGCCATCAACAGAAACTGTTCCACGGCTTGCTCAAGCCGTCGAACCTAATGCTCGGCAGCGACGGGCAGGTGCGCATCCTCGACTTCGGCATTGGTTGCCTTCTGGCGGAAACCGAAGGCGAATCGCTGGTGGACACGATGTCCACCGCCAACTCGGTGAACAGCGGCCTGGACTGTGCCAGCCCCGAAAGCATTATGGACCCGACCAATCTGACGCCGGTCGGCGACCAATATAGCCTGGGCTGTGTGCTGTACTTCCTGCTGGGCGGCCGCTATCCGTTCCCGGACGGCACGGCGGTCGAGAAGATGATGGCCCACCAGCACAAACAGCCGACGCACATCAAGCAGCTGGTGCCGACGCTGCCGGACGGCATGGCGGCGGTGGTCGAGAAATTGATGGAGAAGGCGCCCGCCGACCGCTTCGCATCCTGCGCCGCGCTGGTCGAGAGTTTGCGGCCGTTCGCCAGCGCGGTGGCGCCGCAGCCGCGTCGGGTATCGCAC
>JBBQPD010000329.1:0-6694 GCA_038331535.1 Gemmatales bacterium
GGGCCGCCGATGCAACGTCTGCTGGCCCTGAGCGCGGCGACGCGGCTCTCCTATGGCGACGCCACCGACTGGGACCAGATGCTTACCTACGCCCAATCGGCACTGACGCGCAAGGACTACGTGACGGCGGCGACACTTGTCAGCGGTATGTTGGCCAGCTGCCCCAACGTCGATGAGGCCCGCCGCAAGACGGGCCGCGACATGGTGACGCAGGCGTACTCGCGCATGGGCGCCGCCGGCGCCGCCATCGACGATATGAGCCCCATCGCTCCGCTCTTGCAGGCCGCGCTGCATCTGCGTCTCGGCGACGAGAAGCTCGCCTTCGACACCTACCTGGCCAACCAGAAGTTGTTCGACGCCCACCGCGCCGAGGTGCCGATCGACCTGCTGGCGTTCGTCTGCGAGCGGCACATGGCGTCGGGCGGCGACGAGAACTTCACGCGCGTCGAGGACATCCTGCGCTCCTGGCTGGTCAAGAACAGCGAGGCCAAGGAGATCGACGACGTGGAGAAGGCGCGCGTGCAACTCCTGCTCGCACGCAACTATTTCCGCTCGAAGCGCTACGACCTGGCGCGGGCCGAGTTCACCACGGTGATGAATCGCTACGCCAAAACACCGCAGGTCGTCGAGGCGGAGTTTGGCATCGGCGAAACCTTCATGGAGCAGAAGGTCTACGATCAGGCGGAGCAGACTTTCGAGCGCCTGGCTGGCAGCCGGGAGCGCGACATCGTCATTCGGGCCGAGTTCCTGCGCGGCGTGCTTGCCGGCCGGCGCGGCGATCGCGACGCGGCCCGGGCCATTTTCCGCGCCGTGCTGGAACGGGTGCCGACGACGGAACTGGCCAATCAGGTGCTGTACAACCTCTCCGAAGTCTACGGGGCCGAGCAGCGCTATGTCGATCAACTCGAATTACTGCGGACCGTCGGCCGGTTGGGGCGGATCAGCAAACGCTGGCACACGCCGGGCACGCCGCTGTCGATCGTCGTGCAGGACAGCGACCTCGGCGTCAGCCGCGGCCATACGCGCATCCCGGTTCGCGTCACCACCGAGCCAGGCGGCGACGAGGAGATCATCTACCTGCACAGCGGCGGCGCCGGCAAGGGGCTGTTTCGCGCCGACCTCGAAACCCGTCTCGGCAAGGCCGTCAAGGGCGACAAGGTCTTGCAGTTGACCGGCAATGACGTGATTCGCTGCGATTACCCGGAAGAATTCAAGAAAGAGTTCCGCGACGTGCCGTTGCCCGATGCCGAGATTCGCATCGCGGCCGACGCCCGTCTCGAAATGGCCAGCAACAAGATCATCGATGAGGACGAGGAAAACTTCACGACGAAGCTGGAGCGCGAGGCCAAGGGCGACGCGGACAAGCGCAAGTCGATCGACCGGCCCGGTACGCAGATCAAGCCAGGCAATCTGATCTATCTGCGCGTCAAGGACGCCGACCGCGACCTGACCGATAAACCGGACACGATCACCGTCAAGCTCACAGCCACGAGCGGCGATCAGGTCACGGCCCTGCTGACCGAGACCGGGCCGCACACCGGCATCTTCGAGGGCACCGTCAAGACCGGCGAGCTACCGGCCGGCGCGCTGGCGACGAACACGGCCATCAATCACAGTCCGCTCATGGCCATCGACAAGGATCCGAAGACGTTCTGGATCAGCGAGCCGGACGGCGTCACGCCCAAGACGCTGACCATCGACATGAAGGACCTCAAGCACGTGGATCGAGTGACGATCTCTACGCCCGATCCGAAGCAGCACGCGCCGGTGCGCGGCACCCTGGAAGGCAGCAACGACGGCCGCATCTGGTTCCGCCTCGCCGCCAACCCCGCGCCCGTCGTCGCCATGCCGATGGGCGGCGAGTTCGGCCGGATGACGGCGCGCGTCTACGCGAATCACAACGGGGCCGCCTTCACCACCTGGGACCAGGTTGTCGCGCTGGGAAAGACTGGCAAGCCGACCGACCAAAGCGTCTCCGATCGCCTGTCCTGGACACGGGCAGCGGACGCTCCCAAGCTGCCCGTTAGCGTTCTCTGGCAAGGCAAGATGGTGCAGCGCCGGCCCGGCGCTGTGCGTATCAACGTCAACGGCGACACGACGGCCCTGATGCTCGACGGCAGCCTGGAATTGCCGGTCGGCGCGGGCAATCGCCATGCCGACTTCTGGCTCGACGCCGGCACACACGATTTGACCATCTTCGCCGCGGCCGGCCCGAACACGCTGAGCCTGGACGCCACCTGGGCGCGCGGCGACGCCAGCAGTACCGAGGAGTTGCCGCTGCTGCCATTCAAGGACGGCGACTTCGACCTGAAACAGCCGGAGGCGAAACCCGCCACGGCTCGCGCGGCGCCGCAGGTGACGGTCAAGGATGCCGACTGGGAATTCCAGTTCGCGCCGGTGGACGTACGCTACGTTCGGCTGGTGATCCACGAATATCGCGGCGAGGCGGTGGCCATCAATCACGTCGTCATTGCCGATTCGGTGAAGAAAACGGTCCACATCCCGACCGAGACCGACCTGCTCTCCCTGGCGACGAACGACATTCTGGAAATATCGGGCGGCGACGTGGTCTCCGCGACCTATGTCGATGAGTTCAACCTGACCGGCAATTCGCGGCTGCTCAACACCCAGCTGACGGCGACGTACCACAACGCCACGATCATGCCGATCGCTTACGACTTCATCAAGGGCGGCGGCGACGCCGTGACGACGCGCCGTAAACAGTTGCTCCGCATCGATCCGGGCGAACGCTTCATCATCGAAGTCATCGACTTCGACATGGACAAGACGGCGAAGCCCGACGAGATCAAGGTGCAGGTGTCGGTCAACGACGGGCCATTCGTCGAATTGATCGCGACCGAAACCGGCGACAACACCGGCGTTTTCACGCGCGAGGTGGATACCTCCGCCAAGGCCGACAAGGACAAGCTCGTCGTGAAGCCGGGCGACCGCATTTACTGTCGCTACCTCGACGAACAGAACACGATCCCCGGCCATGCGGTGCCGCGCGAAACGATGGTCTATGTCAGCGAGCCGACTGAAGGCAAGCTGCGCATCGTCGAAACGCGCATCCTTCGCGGCAAGGACGACAAAGTTCCGCCGCAGATTATTTACCTCCCTGTCGACAAGGACAAGAAGCTCGCCGGTGTCGCCTTTGAGGCGCCGCTGACGGTGGAAGTGATCGACAAGGACGCGGCCAAGGACAGCCTCAGCACGGTCAAGGTGGTGCTGACGACGGCCGACGGCGCCAAGGTCGAAGTCGAGTGCGTCCTGTCCGACGCCCTGATCGGCGAGTCCGGTCTGGTTCTCAAGGGATCGGCACTGGAAGAAGGTCGTTTCGTCGGCCAGGTGAGCCTTCAGTTGGGAAGCAAGGATAGCCCGTCGGTTGTGCCGCTGGGTGCCAATATGCCGCGCAACCTGATCGGGAGGCTCATCCTTCCGAAAGAGGCGAACATCCCCGCCAACGAAGTGGCGTTGATTACTCAGGTTCTCAACCTCACCGGCAAGGACACGATTGAGGCGACCTACGACGATGTGCGTCGACCGACCGGCGCGGCGGTGAAGTTGACCGCGCAGGGGCGGCTGATTACCGACGGCACCTTGAGCGTCACCGACGCGGAATATCAGAAGGAAGTGACCGCCGTCCACGTCGGCGAACGGCTTTATCTCAAGGTCGTCGATGCCGACCTCGACCGCTCCAACGAGCGCGACAAGGCGAAGGTCGTCATCACCAGCACCCGCGGCGAAAAGGAAGTGGTCGAGCTGATCGAGACGGCGGCGCATTCTGGCATCTTCACCGGTTCGGTGCTGCTCAAGGCGGTCGAGAAGCCGACGCCGGGCAACCTCAAACCGGAAGACCCGGTCCTCGAAACCTGGTTCGGCGACAAGCTGGAAATCATCTACCTGGACGAACTGGCGAGCACGCCTTCGGGCACGCTGGAATGCAAGCAGGCGGTTCAAGTGGTCATCGGCACTGATGGCAAGCTGTCGGCGTTCAGCAAATCGTTCAGCGACGAAAACCTGGCGGTCGAGACGCAGTTCCACATCGCCGAGAGCCATTTCGAGCTGTTCAAGAGCCACAAGGCGCTGGAGCGCGAAGCCGAAGCCAAGGCCGACCTGGAAGCCGGGCGGCGCATCCTGCGCGGCGTCATGAAAGACTTCCCCAACCCGAAGTACATCCCGCGCGTGTCCTACCTGCTCGGCCAGTTCTCCCAGGAACTGAAGCAGTGGGCCGAGGCGATCGAGTCGTATCAACTGATTGTCAAGCAATATCCCGACCACGCACTGGCAGCGGAGGCCCAGTTCCGTCTGGCCCAGTGTTACGAGGAGTCCGGCGACTTCAACCAGGCGCTGGACGCCTACGTGACGCTGGCGGCCACCTACCCCAAAAACCCGCTGATCGCCAACGTGATGCTGCGGATCAGCGAACATTTTTACAAGGCGGAGAACTATAAGGTCGCGGCCCAGGTCGGCGAGAAGTTCCTGGAGCGCTTCGAGGGCCACAAGTGGGCGCCGAAGATGGCGTTCCGTGTCGGCCAGTGCTACCACAAGGACAAGGGCTACGCGAAGGCGGCCGCGGCGTTCGACCATTTCGTCAAGGTCTTCCCCGACGACGCGCTGGTCGCCGACGCCCTGTTCTGGTCGGGCGAGAGTTACCGCCTGGGCAATAACAACCAGAAGGCGTTCCAGCGGTACAACGATTGCCGGTACAACCACCAGGAATCGGAAGCCGCCAAGTTCGCCCGCGGCCGCCTGGCCCTGCCGGAAATGCTGCGGCAGTTCGAGGACGCGGCCAACCTGGAGAAGAAGTAATCGCTCCTGTGTACGTTTCGCGAAATGAGATTTGACCCATGAATTTCCTCTTGTTCGCAGAGGCCGGCGCCGAAGGCGGACAGCATTGGTACGACTCCGGCGTCATGTGGTACATGAACAGCGGCGGCCTCTTCATGTGGCCCATCCTGGTCCTGGCCATCGTGGCCCTGGCTGTCGTCATCGAACGCTACCGCAGCCTCCGGATGCTCACCACCGATAACCAGGCGCTGCGCGCGAAGGTGCTGGAGTTGATGCACGCCGGCCGCGTGGAAGAGGCGCTGAACCTCTGCAACAACGCGCGCGGACCGGAGGCGGCGATTCTGGCGGTCGGGCTGCGTAAATTCCTCCTGCTGTGGCGGCTCAACTATGACGCCGGCAAGATCGACGAACACGTTGACAAGGCGATGGACGACTACGGCGTTCACATCGTCGCGGCGCTGGAACGCCACCTGCCGATTCTCGCCACCATCGCCAGCGTGGCGCCGATGCTCGGCTCGGTCGGCACGGTCGTCGGCATGGTCATCTTGTTCCAGGATCTTGCCGTCCAGTCTGGCGGCCAGATCATGCAAGTCGCCGCCGCCGGCATTCGCGTCAAGCTGATCGTGACGGTCTGGGGTCTGCTGGTCGGCATTCCCGCGTATGTCGCCTTCAACTACTTCACGACCGTCATTCACCGCTACGTACTCCAGGTCGAGGAAACGGCCACGGAGCTGATCGAGGCGGTTACGCTTCGGCTGGCGCAGGCGCCCAAGAACGAGATCGCCAGGAACGGGGATACGCATGCCGACGCGCCATTAGCAGCCGGTGCAGCGGTAAAGTCGGGAGGGCCGGCTTGATGAAATGGACGGAGCGAACGAGCAAGGTTCCCTTTGAGCCGCCGGCGATTCTGCTGACTGACCTGGCGTTCAACCTGGTCATCTACTTCGTCGTGCTCGCGTCAACCGATCCCTCGACCGGCCGAAAGCAAGATATTCCGAGCGGAAGCAAGAATGAGGCTGTAGCCGCACAGACCGCCGAGAACGTCGAGGTGTCCCTGACCCGCACGACCGTCGTGGTCAACGGAACCCTCACGCCGGTCGATGCCCTCGTGGGCAAACTCACGCCGATGCTGGCCGGCAAGACCAAGCCGGAGGAACGCATGGTCGTGGTGAAGAGCCTTCCGGACGTGCCGTACAGCCATTGGATCCGCGTGACCAGTTTGATCGAGCAGGCGGGCGGCCTCGTCGCCCTGCAATTGGAAGAATCGGGCGAAGCGGTCGTTCCATGAGGTGGTATATTGTGTTGCCGCTTGCGGCTTAGCGGTCCTGTCCCGCGAAGCCGCAAGCGGCGGACAAACTCGCTATGAAAATACGCCGACGAAAACTCGAAGTCATGGCGCCCGCGGTGGCGATGGCGGACATCGCCTTTAACCTGGTGTTGTTCTTTCTGATCCTGGCGCGCACCCAGGACGAAAGCCACATCAAATGGGAGGCGGCCCGCGTGCCGAGTGTGCAGACGCTTCCCCAATCCAACGTGAGCGTGGTCATCGAGAAGATAAAAGGCAATAAAGATAGAGCGGAGCTATACCTCAACGGCATCGAGATGGGCGATATCAAAACGCTGGGGAGTTCCCTGGAAAAGATGCTGGCCGACAAACAGCCCGGTCAGCGGACGGTGCTGCTGAAGGTCCACAAAGATACCCCCGCGGCCACGTTCGAGAAGGTCATTGAGGCGATCAGCCAGGCCGGCGGGGAGTTGACGCACGTGCTGGAAAAAGACAAGGATCAGTGAATGTTCGTGGCGAGCGGGGGACGTCAGTCCCCCGGTGATACATTACCGGGGGACTGATGTCCCCCGCTCGCCACGAGAGGAGAACCAATATGCGATTGTCTTGTGGCGTGGC
>JBBQPD010000330.1:0-6671 GCA_038331535.1 Gemmatales bacterium
GTCCAGCTTTCAGGTGATGATCGGCAAAGGAGTTCGGGCGGGAAGCCGGGAGCCCCGTTCGAGACGGGCGGGATGGTTGTCGTCCCAGGGGGGGCCGCACCAAGAGCACCGTCAGGGAGACGGCAGCGGTGACGGCGCGTAAGGTAGCCATGGGGGGACTCCTGCGAAGGACGGAGTGTAGTATCCACCGTCATTGCAGCTGCGCCCCCCACTTTTGTCTACTTCAATGGACGTAACTCCTTGTACGAGAAGGCTACCAAAGCTGGACGATCTCTGAACGGGCCTCGAGGCAAACACCGATTTAATTGGTTCTATGACCATTACCTCGTGGTCATCAGGTGCCGGGCAACGAACGCAGTCTTTCGTCGAGGTGGCTACGATCGGCGAGCGACTTCACCAATGGGCCGTGCGGTCCGAATTCCACCACGCTGACCGAACCCACCGGACAACCGAGCCGATAACGGAAGCGGCCCACGTCGATACCGAGCAGGCTGCACAGCACGATGCGCAGCGTGGCCTTGTGGCCGACAATCAGCACGTTGCCGTCGGAGTAACGGCGGCGGATTTCTTCGACGACCTGCATCGCGCGCGAGGCGATGCTGACCGCCAACTCGCCGCCGGTCGGCGGATACCAGGCCGGGTCGGCGGTCCAGCGCAGATAGTCGTCGTGGTAATCGCGATCGACCGACTCAACCGTGAGTCCTTCCCATTTGCCGTAGTTGATCTCCTTCAAGCCGTCGCGCACTTGCGCTTCAATACCGAGTGCCTGACAGAGAGGCCGGGCGGTGGCGAGCGTACGCCGCATCGGACTGGCGAACACCGCGGCCCACGGCAGCTGGCGATTGGCGGCCGCGAAAGCCTCGGCCATCGCCAGACCATCGGCCGTCAACTCGGGGTCGCTGACGCCGCAGAAGGCGTTCTCGCGACTGCTCGCGGTTTGTCCGTGGCGGAGCAAGAAGAGGGTTAAGCTCATGGGAATGATCCTCGATACTCAGAAGCCGCGCACGCTACTCAGGAGCCGCGCACGATGCTCAGGAGCCGCGCACGCAGTAAGCGGGGACAAGGCCCGCTTACTCTTCAGGTGTAATCTTACGCCGTTTCAGGGTCGATCAAGTAGAATCCCCTCGTCGCCACGGAATCGCATCATGACCGCGCCGTCCCGCCTCGCGCCGCTTCTCCACCTGCTCGCCGGCACGCTGCTGGGTCTCGGCCTGGTCGGGACGTTTCTGCTCTGGAAGCCGGATTTCGCCGAGCAGCGCCAGCCTGAGTTCCACCGGGTCGCCTTCACGACAGCGGTCAGTTGGGGCGTCCTCGGCGCAGTCGGCGGCCTGCTCGGCGGCGTCGCGGCCTCGCTGCGGCCGACCGCTGAAGCAACACCCACGCCGGGCATTCGTTTCTGGATGACGGCGCTCGGCGCCGGAGGTACGCTGACCTTCGGCGCCGTCGCCGCGCGGAACGTGCCGTCCGGCGATGATGGTGGGCCGGCGGTGCATATCGTGGCATGGCTGATCGTCGGCTGGCTGGCGGGAGTCCTGCTTGGCGCGGTCGGCTCCGCGTTCGCGCGGGCCGTCTCTCCGGTGATGACGGCGGCGCTGCGCGGGACAAAGAGTGGGCTGCCGGAGACGCCGGCGCTCCTGCTCGGCGCAATTCTGGGCGGGGCGCTGTGGGCCGTCTTCTGGGGCGTCCTCGTCGCACTGCTGGCCCTGTTCGCCGTGGGGGTCGTGCTGCTGAGCGTCGGCACCGGCGGCGCAGGGCCGGCGCTGGCGGTCGGCGGCACCTGCGGCTGCGTCTTTTTCGGCCTGCGCTTCGTCTTGTTAAGCGGACGCGGCGCGCGGGCGTGATGCCGTCGTCTGCTTCTAAAGAATAGGATTCACCACAAAGGCACAAAGGACACAAAGGAAGATCGAAAGAGAGAGACAACCATCCTCGTATTTCTTTGTGTCCTTTGTGCCTTTGTGGTGAAGAATCCGCTCTCAACGGAGATTGAACCATGCTGCTCGACAAGCGGAAGACGTTCAGTGCCCTCCTGATTCTCGTCGTTTCCTGTGCGGGAAGTGCCGCGCAGGAACCGGCAAAAAAGCCGGCCGCACGGCTCGAAGTGCTGTGGGCCGACCTGGCGAGCGCGGACGAAGGCCGGGCGACGCGCGCGACGCTGGCCCTGGCGGCGAAGCCAACCGAGTCCGTACCGTTCCTGAAAGATCGCCTGCGGGCGGTCAAGGTGGAGGCCGCGGCGGTAGCCCGGCTGGTCAAACAGCTCGACAGCGAAGAGTTCGACACGCGCGAGACGGCCGCCCGCGAGCTGGAGTACCTCGGCAAGTTCGCCCGCCCGTTGCTGGAGAAGCACCTGGCCGACGAGCCGTCGGCGGAGGCGAAGCGGGCCATCCGCGGCGTCATCGAGAAAATCCCGAGCGACGAGAAGGCGCCGCCGCCATCGCCGAAGATTAAGGGCAACAGCGTTTCGATCCGCAGCGGCGGCGGCGAGGTACAGATCTATATCGACGGCAAGCTGCTCGACCTGACCGCGTACGCTCCGAAGCCGCCGCCCGGCCCGTACATGGGCTGGGTGCGCGCCGCGCGGGCCACGGCTGTGCTGGAACACCTGGCCACGCCGGAAGCGCGTCAACTCCTGGAGAAGTTGGCCGCCGGCGAGGCCGACGCCCCGCCGACAAAGGCCGCGAAGGAGGCGCTGGAGCGGCTGAAGAACAAAGCGGAGTAGTGTCGCCGCTTGCGGCTTGGCGGTCCTGCTCCGCTAAGCCGCAAGAGGCACTCGAGCGCGTCATCCCGCAGGACGAATGCGCAGGTCGGTGCAGGTTGCCTGATAGCTGGCTTCGAGGTCGAGCGGCACCGAGAAGTCGGCGGCGATCCACAGAGGAAGAGTCGGCAGCGGTTGGCCCAGAGCGAGCGGCGCCGGCCAGAGCAGGAGCTGTTGTGTTTCCTCTTCGCGGCCGTCAGCCCGATAAGACACCGCGGAGAGGCTCGACGACGCCGCGGTGGCGCTGGCATCGACCCCGAGGAGGGACAGGATAACGGCATTCACGTCGGCCCGGCGCGTGGTGACGGTGTCCACGACCACGACGCTGCTGCCTTGTTGCAGGTACCCGACGCACTTGACGGCGAACGCCTGTCGGGCTTGAGGCCGGTCCTTGTTGCGCGGGCTGAGCAACTCGATTGCGGCAGCCAGGCGCGGGTCGCCGTCGTCGGCGAACACCTGGACTTCGACGCCATCGGACGAGGGTAATTCAACGGCGACCGAGAGGCCGGGGGCTGGTGGCGCCCAGGTCTGCGTCGCGACCGCGCCGCTTGCGGGCAAAAGCGCCTCCGGATCGCGCAGCGCGGCCACGTCAATCTCAACGGGGCCGTCGCGATCAGCGAGCGGGACGGCGTAATAACCGGGCGGCAAGACACCCTGATTGAGTAGCCGAGCCATCGCGGCGGCCCAGGCTGCATGAAAGCTGCGCCAGCGGTGGGTTCGGTTGAGCGGCGGATTGAAATGATCCAGCAGCGGCATTGCAGGCTCCTCCGAGAAGCGGCCGTCACATCCGGCTGCCCTCGCGCCGTCGTGTAATGCCGCCCGGCGCCGGACTGCGCACGCCTGTCTCCTGCATCGGGTACAAGCGATCCTGCGCCTGCAGGCAGACGCGGGCGGCGACGGCGACCTTTAACAGGTGGATGCCGCCGCGGAACACGAACACGCCGGCGATCACCATCGGCCACGCCTCCAGAATGCGCGTACGGTCGCACAGGTCGTAGGCGATGTAGATCAGCAGCAGGCCGACGCCGACGATCAGCCAGCCGGCCACTTCGCGAAGCCAGTATCTCATCACTTCTCCTTGCGCCGTTGGGCGCGCAGGCGCGCCCAGGTCAGCCAGCGATTGGTGCGGCTCTGTTCGCGCCGCGTCTCGCGCCAGAGCTGATCTTGCAGATATTGCAGGCTCTCGCCCCGGCCGGCCCGAGCCTGGTTTGAGTACGCGCTGCCGGCGCGGAACAGCAGCAGCGGCACGCCGAACAGGTAGAGCAGTTTCACAACCGCCCAGAGAGCGCTGCCGAACTGGTAGCGCGACACTTGACCGGACATCACCCAGTACCACAGTGCCGCGGCGCCGCCGAGCCACAACGGCAACAGCAGCACGAAGAAGCCGAACTCGCGCGGCGTCACCGTAACCGGCGCGCGCCGCTGCGGCTCTTCCAGCAAACGCCGGCGTTCGCCGGAGGACAGTCCCCCGTAAGGCCGCACGCGCGTGTCGATCGGGAAGAGATGCCGCGCGAAGCCGAGGTAGCGGTAATAACTGGCCGCGTAGATGAGCAGCGCCCCGGCCAGCAGGAAGTCGTCGAACACCGCGTACGTCCGCGATCCCTGGGCGAAACGCCGGAAGCCGCCGTTCAGCAGGACTTGCAACAGGCCGAGCAGTTCGCCGCCGATCGATTCGGCCGCCAGCAGGCTGACGACGAGGAACAGCACCAGCGCTGGCCCCTCGCGCCACTGAATCACCAGCAGCGCGGCACCGAATAACAGCGGCAGCGCGCTCCAGATGTCCGGCACGCGCTCCACGAGGAGGATCGTCGTCACGAGCAGCATGAGCAGACAGAGCAGCGCGTAGTGCCGTCCCGCAGCCGGCTCTTCCAGCGGCAATTCGAGCGGGGCATCCTCGGCCATCAGCGGTTCCTCCCCGGTGAGCGGAGGCGGTCGAGCCGCTCCAGGATGAGCTGCACCGGTTCGTCGGCAGCGGCGCAGACCACCGGCACGCCGAGCCGGCCAAAAGCGCGGCGGACGCGGGCGTAGGCGTCGTGAAATCGGCGCGTCGCCACATCCGTCACCTCGCGGCCGACGCGGCCGCCCGTCTGCTTCGCGCGTCGTGGTGATGCTTTACCACGCTTGTCGCGGGGGCCGATACCAGGCGGCGCTTCGATCCCCGGCGGCCAGGGGCAGACGAGCAACACCTGATGTTTGCGGCTCATCGCCAGGCGCACCGCCTTGAGCAGCGGGTCGAGTTGATCGTCCAGCTCCAGCAAGTCGGCGAGCAGGACGAATAGCTCGTTGTCGTGTCCCTTGCCGACGGCCCGCACCAGCGCGGCAGCCACGACCGGCACCTTCTCCGGCGCCGCGAACAGGTAACGCCCCTTGCGATCGTACAGCGGCAGCGCATAGGGTATCCGGTGTTCGGTCAGGAAGCGTTGCAGCAGCAGCGAGAACTGGTCGTCGTCTTCCAGCAGCGTTTCCAGGCCGCCCGGCGCCAGGCCGTAGCGGACCGACAGCAGCGCCGCGAGGCGCTTGCGATTGGTGCCGAGCCGGCGCTGCCTGGAGCCGAAAACCGTGACACCGAACAGGAACACCAGCCCCAGCACCGCGGCGCCGAGACCCAGCACCGAGGTGACGTAGACGACGATCACGGCCAGCCAGGTCGGCGCCAGGCAGGTGAAGAGCAGGTTCACGAGCAGGAACAGTAGCGGCATTCCGTAGGAGCAGAGGAAGAAGAGTTTCACCCGCCGCCGATAGAGGTAGCGGAACATGCGCCCGCTGCGCCGCCAGTAGCTGGGGAACGACGCCAGCCAGTTGAGCCACCACGGCATGGCGTTGACGGCGGGCCGCAACAGTTCGGGGTAAACCTCGAAGGCGAAGCCGTAGGCCAGCGGGATGAGCGTCTCCGGATCGACACGGGGATAGGTCGGCTCCAGGGCCGAGGCGTCGGACAGCAGCCGCAGGACGCGCGTCAGGTGGGCGGCGGAGCGCTCGGGCCGGAGCAGGGTGACTCCGTTCTCGTCGAAGAGACAGACGCCGGTGAGGTCGCGGGCAGCGGCGTTGGCCTGAAGCACACCGGCGGCAATCTCGACGAGCCGCGTGAGCGCCCGTCCGTCCGCCGACGCCACGCGCACCGAGCTGGACGTGTCCACGAACAGGGTGCAGCGGACGGGGACTTCGCTCTCGAAAACCTTGGTGATGAGCCGGTCGCGCCGGGCCGACACCTTCCAGGCGATCGTGCGCGGCGGGTCGCCGGGCAGGTAGTCGCGCAGGTCCAACAACTCGCTGCCGGAGCCGGGGTAGCGCAAGCGGTGGACGCCGGGCGGCGGCAACAGGTTGAGCCGCTTCGTCGCCGGCCGCAGTCCATCGGCGTCGATCAGCGGCGGCAGCACGCGCAGAATCTGAACGTCGGTCACGAATGCAGCCTGGTAGAAGAAGCCTTGCCAGTCGGCCGTCTGGACGCGAACGCCTTCGAAGCGGGCGGCGCCGGGGTCGCCGCAGCGGATGCGATAGCGCAGGACCAGCGCCTCGTCGGGGCCGATGGGGCCTTCGGCGCGCGTCGGTCCCGACTGATGCTCGACGCCGAAGGGCACGCGGCTGACGACGGCGACGTGGGGCAGGCCGAGCCAACCGCGGCACCAGACGGCGACGCGAACGTTGAACTCGCGGCCGGCCCAGAGCGTGCCGACGGGGCCGCGCTCGTCCGAGACCTCGTGGCGGACGCGCAGTCGGCGGTTCAGGCTATGGGCGCGGCAAGCGAAGACGACGAATTCGCCGATGAACCACAGCAGCAAGGTGAAGCAGAGGATCGACACCGAAGCGAGGCGCGCGAAAACGCCGAAGGTTAGCAGCATTAGCACGATGAGCAAGAACGACCAGCCGCGCGCCGTCAGCATCGGGAGGGGTCTCGGAATATTGCGGCGAGCGGGGGGGG
>JBBQPD010000331.1:0-6661 GCA_038331535.1 Gemmatales bacterium
GAACACAAGGCTCATTACCAGGCCGCCCAGTTGCAGCGTTGTCCCGCGCTGGCGTCCGCTCGCCACCTCCAACAACTGGATTTCGCCCTTGTGACAGCCAATCGCCAGCGTCCGGCCGTCGGGGCTGTAGGTCAGGGCGAAGATCGGCCCAGGCGCGGTAACCGGCTCGCCGCGCGGCTGCGCGGTCTCGGTGTCCCAGAAGCGCACCTTGCCGTCCTCGCCGCCGGTGGCCAACGTCTTGCCGTCCGGCGCGAGCGCCGCGGCCATGATCGGCTTGAGATCCGCACGCGGCTGAGCTGGCGCGGGATGTTTGATCGCCGCCCCGACGGCTTCGCCGTCCGCCGTGCGCCAGATGCGCCCTTCCGTCTCGGACACGGCCACGACCCGCGTTCCGTCCGGCAGAAACGCCGCGAATAGGGCATCACCACCCTCGGACAGGGGCGGCGAAAACTCCCGGAGCTGCTTGCTGGTCGTGGCGTCCCAGAGAAGCACCGAGACCGGGCCGAAAGCGCCCCGCGCATATTCAAAGTCTTGACTGAGTGTCAGCACGTTTGTCGCGTCCGGACTGAAGACCGCCGACCAGACCGGTAGCTTGTGCTTCAACGGCTGTCCGCGCGGCACACCGGTCGCCGTGTCCCAGACCTGGGACGTTTTGTCGATACTGGCCGTCAGGGCCGAGCGGCCGTCGCGACTGAACTGGACCGTCCACACCCAGCTCGAGTGGAGACACAGCGCTCGCTGCCGCACGAACGACGGCGACCAGGCGGCCAGATTCACGCGGGCCGCATGCTCCAGGTCGGCGTCGCCCACAAGCTCCGCGTGCTCCAGGGCACGCACCAACCACAGCAGGCCGCGACCGATATCGCCCGACTCGCACAGTTGCACGCCCTTGTTGATCGACATGTCGGCCGCCAGCTTTTCGATCTTCAAGCGGGCAGCCTTCTCGCGTTTCTCGTTCTCCTGCGCCTGCTGACGGGCCAGTTTTTGCTTGTCCGCTTCGCGCTCGGCGCGCAGCCATTGCGATGCGACCAGCATAAACCCGACCATCGTTACGAAGACCAGCGCCCCCGCCAGCGCCGCCACGACGGGCCGCCGCTTCGCCCACTTCCAGAGCCGCTCCCACTTCCCGATCGGCCGCGCCTTGATCGGCTCGCCCAACCGGAAACGCTGGAGGTCGTCCGCCAGCTCGGCCGCGCTGGCGTAGCGCTTGGCCACGTCTTTCGCCAGACTCTTCAGGCAGATCGTTTCCAGGTCGCGCGGCACGCGCGGCACCAGTCGCCGCGGCGGCAGCGGATCTTCCGTGCGCACGAGAATCAGCGTCTCCAGCGTGGTCGGGCCCTGCAGCGGCACGCGCCCGGTGAGCATTTCGTACAGGATGACGCCCAGGCTGTAGACGTCCGTCGCCGGCACGATCTGCTCCGGCTTACCCAGCGCCTGCTCCGGCGCCATGTACGCCGGCGTGCCGATGACGTCGCCGTCGCGCGTCTCCCCCGCCTCGACCGCCATGCGCTTGGCGACACTGAAGTCCGTGATCTTCGGAATGTAGGCCGCGGCTCTTAGCGGCGACCCGGCGATCCCCGACGTCTCAGGCTCCGCGTTTTCCTTCAAGCGGCGTGCCTCGTTCTTCCGCAGCAGGATATTGGAAGGCTTGAGATCGCGGTGGATGATGCCGTGAACATGCGCGGCGTGGACGGCGCGGGCGACCGACTCGAGCAACTCGGCCGTCTCGCGCGGCGGCTGGGGTTTGCCGCGCAGACGCGCTCCCAGGGTGCCGTCTTCGATCAGTTCCAGGGCGAGGAAAATCTCGCCGCCGTGTTCGATGATTTCGTAAATCTGCACGATGTTCGGGTGCTGCACGCGCGACAGCGCCTCGGCCTCGAAGCGCGACCGCGCCAGCTGGCGCGCGCCGGCGACGCGGAAGCGCTTGAGGGCCACCAGCCGGTTAAGTCGCAAGTGCCGCGCCTCGTAGACGACGCCCATGCCGCCGCGTCCCAGCGGCGCGAGGATTTCGTAACCCGGCAGCTTCGGCCAGTTCTCCGGAGCCAGCAGATCGGGGCCGGTAAACTCACTGCCGTTCCGCGAGCGAAACAGGGACGAGCTGGGAGGCACCGGTTTCCTCAGGGCGGACAGCAAGGGGTCGGGGCGGTCGTCGAAGCGGCGCACCGTCTCCTCGCAGCGCGCACAGGATTCCAGGTGGTCCGACACGCCGTCCACCTCGATCTCCTCCAGCTCGCCCATGTGAAACGCGAGGAGCTTTTGTTCGGTGGGGCATTCGACGGTCATGGCTACCTCCTCGGCGCCGGGGCGCGGATTTGCCGCTGGCGGCTTCGCGGTGATGCGCCGCCAAGCCGCCAGCGGCGACACGACCCTGGCCGTCGCTTTCCTGTCATAGCTTGGCGACTATGATACCTTACGGAGCCGGTTGCGCGCATGCTGGCGACGCTCTCGATCCGGACGGGACGCGGTCGCCGTCGAGTCTGGGACGGAATGCCATGGCATCGATGGACAAACCGACATCGCTCACGTTGTTGGAGCGCGTCCGTGGCAAGGACGGCGAGGCCTGGCGGCGCCTCGTCCATCTGTACGGGCCGCTGGTGGTGCGCTGGTGCGGCAACGGCGGCGTGCGCGGGCAGGACGCCGACGACGTGCAGCAGGAGGTCTTTCAGGCGGTGGCCACCGGGCTGGACGGCTTCCGCCGCGACCGCCCCGGCGACACGTTTCGCGGCTGGCTGCGCGTCATCACGCGCCGCAAACTCCTCGACTTCTACCGCAAACGCGACCGTCACCCCGAGGCTCAGGGCGGGACCGACGCCCAGCGGCAGATGCAGCAACTCGCCGAGCCGGACCTACCCGGCGACACCGAGGAGGACATGACCGGCCTGTATCATCGCGCCCTGGAACTGGTGCGCGGCGAGTTCGAGGAACGCACCTGGGAAGCGTTCTGGCGCGTCGCCGTCGGAGGTCAGTCGCCCGACGTCATCGCCGCCGACCTCGGCATCACGCCTGCCGGCGTCCGCAAGGCGAAGTCGCGCGTGCTGCATCGACTGCGGCAGGAGATCGGCGACCTCATCGTGTAAATCTCCAACGTTTATTGATCTTCAGGTGGACTGCATCATACGGCTGAAGACAATCCGACGATCAAAAGCTAATAGCTGTCAGCTAACAGCTATCAGCTATTTCTCGTACCCAATTGCTGCTGAGTGCGAACGGATGGCCGAATCCCATGGGGCTGACAACCTGAAAGTCAATAAACGACGAAACGTCATCCACCTTTCGTTCGGACTTCGGTTTTCAGCACATACAGCGTGAACTGCATCTTCGTCGTGTGTCCGTTGGTGCGCACGGTGAAGATTTTCTCGCCCTGGATGTTGCCCTCGATGCGCGTCTCGTTGAGCCGGAGCGCGAGCGTGAGCGACTTCTGCACGTTCTTCCACTCCTCCGGCTGCGAATCGCGGCTGATCTGAAAATAGATCAATCCCGGAACCGCAGGCAACGCGGACGGCGGCTTCGTCTCGTGCGTGAAGCGTAGTCCCGCCGAGGCGTGGCGGTGGATCGCATCGACGCGGTCGCTGCTGCCGATCTTCATGCCAAGCTGCCCCGACATCGTTAGCAGGTTGACGCACTCCTCGGCCGGCAGCGACGACTTGACGCCGACGAACAGCTGCCACGACGCTTCGAGCCAGGCCGGTTCGAGCGGCACCTGAATTCGCAGCCCCGCGCCCTCGAACGGCCGTTGCTTGTATTCCGGCTCGAACACGAGGTCCATCAGCCCATCGAGATGCTGCTTGACGCGGTAAAAGCAGCCGCCGAGGTCGTCGTGGTTGTACGCGGGCAACTTCGGCGGCCGGCGCTCGCGGCTGAAGATCGCCAGCTGCCCCACGAGCCGGCAGAGTTCGAGGTACACTTGCATCGGATGGACGCCCTGGGCGAAGACCAGTCCGCCGAGCAGCGCGTACGCTTCGTTCAGCGCCCGCAGCTGGCCGATCATCAGCGCGTCGCTCGCCGTCTGGCTATCGACCGTCACGCCGCGCGTCTCGGCGAGAGTGGCGAGCAGCTCGATCTTGATGCCGATGCGCTCGAAGATGTTTTGAAGGATGTCCGCCCGCAACGTGTCCGAGGCGTCGCACGCCAGCACAGGTGGGATATACGTCGGGTCGAGCCGCGGCGGCGCGCCGGCCTCCGCGGACTTCTCAATGCGCGCGATCGGCAGCAATTCGTAGCCGGGATGCTCGTCCTTCGCGGATACGAGCAGCTTGAGGTTGAGCCGACGAAACTGCACCGGCTCCTGGTTGACGCCGTTGTTCTCGTCCTCGATCTCCTGACTATCGACGAGAAAGCGGCCGTCGTCGCCGGCGTCGTCGCAGACGTTCGCCCGGCCCAGACGCAGCACCGGCACGGCGAGGAAAACCATAACGGCCTGTTCGCCTTCCAGAGCGGCCTTCAGGTCGAGGGCCGGCAGGGCGCCGTCGTCGGGACGAACGACCACGAGCGTGCCGTCCTTCAAACGTGCCTCCAGACGGCGGATGACGAGGCGGTAATTCGCCAGCGCGTTCTCGCGCAGCTCGATGGAGCGCAGACCCCAGTTGTGGTGGACGTCCCACTTGGAGCCAAGTTGGTGGACGTAGCCGTGATGGCGCTCCGCCGCCTGAAGATGGTGCGGCTGAAGGAACATGCCCTCGTACCAGAAGACGGCGTTGGCGGTCATGGGTTGGCCTCGTTCTCTAGGTCTACGTCCAGTCAATAATCCGCCGCAGAGTCTTAGCTGAGAGCTAAAAGCTGTTAGCTATCAGCTTTCAGCCAGACCGGTCTTGCGACTGCTTGAATCGAGGTCCTATCCACCGATTTGCACGGTCGGACAGCCCGGCGGAATAATCGTGCCGCCGTGCCCGGTCAGGTCGCCGACGCGGGCGGCCGGCTTGTTGCCGATCTTGACCGTCAACGACCCCTTGGCGATGACGTCCGGCGGACCCGTGCAGGTACACTGATCGCCCACGCACGCCGCGAACATATTGCCGATCTTCACGGTCGGACAACCTGGCGGGATGATCGGGCCGCCGACGTGCGGCACAGGCGGGACGCCCGGCGTCACCATCGGGCAAGTGTGCATGTCGCTGACGCGCGCCGCGAAGGGCATGATTCGTTCTCCGCCTTTCCGCTTGCGGCTTAGCGGTGGGCCCCGCTAAGCCGCAAGCGGCAATTCAACTCAGCTTTCCACCCTTGGTCCCGTCGTCGGCGACGTCGGGATCCTTCGGCGCCTGCGGACTGCAACCGCCGCCGGAACCGCCGGCGCCGCCGCTGTTGATGTTCACCATCGGTCCACTGATCGCCAGACCGTCCGGGCCGAAATGGATGAAACACGCCCCCGCCTTGAGCGTCAGCTCCGCGCCCGCCTCCAGGATCAAATTGGTGCCGGCCTTGATGTGAATCTCCTGCGCTGCTTCCAGCCCATAGTTGCCGCCGACCTTGTCCTGGCGCTTGCCGCCGACATCCTGCGAGAAATCCTTGCCGATCTTTTCGCGCAGCTCGCCCTTGATCGAGACGTGCCAATCTTTCTCGGCCGACTCCAGCCGATCCCCCTTCACCACGAGATGCCGGTCCTTGCCGACGAATTCGCGCACGTCGTTCTTTGCGCGGCAGTCCAAATCCTTCTCGGCATGAAGGAAGAGTTGCTCGTCGCCCTTCTTGTCCTCGAAGCGCAGCTCGTTGAAGTTCTCGGCGCCGCCCTTGGGGCTGCGGCTCTTGATGGCGCTGCGCGTCTGGTTCGCAGGCAATTCGTAGGGCGGCATCTGGTCGGCGTTGTAGACGCGGCCGGTGATGAGCGGCCGGTCCGGGTCGCCTTCGAGGAAATCGACGATGACCTCCTGGCCGACGCGCGGGTGGAAGACGGCGCCCCAGTTCTTCCCGGCCCAGTTCTCCGCGACGCGCATCCAGCACGAACTGTTCTCGTCCTTCTTGCCCTCGCGGTCCCAGAAGAACTGCACTTTGACGCGGCCGTATTTATCGACGTAGATGTCCTCGCCGCTCGGCCCGACGACGACCGCCGTCTGCGGCCCGCGCACCACGGGACGCGGCGTCGTCCGCGCCGGCCGGAACGTCACGGAGTCCGGAATGCAGGTGAAGGTGTTGCGATAGTCCGATCCCGTGTCGCTGTTGGTGTGCGACTCATCGCGTGCTTCATGCTCGACGGCGGTGACGACGTACTTCTTGCCCGCCTCGGACTCGCAGTCGTAATCGGTCAGCTCGAACAGGCCGCCGGGCGTGAAGGTGCAGCACGTCCCGGCGCCACGCACCACGTCGCACGGCGTCTCTTCTTCCTCCATGCGCAACTTCGTCCGGTCGCCGCCCTGGTCCTTGGCGCTGTAGCCGCCGGGGAAGTCGAACAGCTCGAAACTCTTGCCGTTGTACGGCACGATGGTGCTGCTGCGGCCGTTGAGATCGCCGGCCGGCTCCTCGAAGTTGTAATCGCCGAGAGCGGTCTTGCCGCTGCGAAACTCGTACTGATGTTCCCACGCCGACAGGTGCGCGAAGCGGCGCTCCGCGGCGTCATAGACCACCGACTTCTCGGGGCAATCCTTGTAGGCGCTTTTCTGGTCGGCGAGAACGAGCGTGTGCTTGCCCATCTCGTGCTTGAAGAAATAAAAGATGCCTTCGTGCTCCATCA
>JBBQPD010000332.1:0-6659 GCA_038331535.1 Gemmatales bacterium
CAGCACGTGGGGTAGCTGCGTCCGAATGGTCCGCCGCACCTGGTTTCGGCGGATGAGGAAGAACACGGTCGGGACGGCAGCACCGAACAGGAAGGCGGTTATCGCCAACGGCCACGGCTGTCCATCGATGCGCCAGACGAAAGCGGCGCTGCCCAGCACGACGCCGCAAAAGAGGATGATGCCGATGGCCCCCGCCGGGGTAATATCGAGGCCGGTGCCATCCAGAAACCTGCGGAAACCACCGCCGCCTGCCGCGGCGCGGGCGCGCAACACGGCGAGGGTCTCCAGCTGCTCGTCCTCAACGCCCGCCGGCTTCTCTCGGGCGAACATCGAGGAGGCGATCAGCCAGAGCGCGAAAGCGATCATGGCCACCGTGGCGAATGCGGCCCCCAGGGGTATCCAATCTTCGGTCGGAATCATACTGGGGACTCACGAAAAGCGTGGGACGCCATTACTGTTGACTCGGCTCAAGGGGCAGCGAACTAACGCAGCCTAGCCGCAACGAGTTAGCAACCACACAAAACCAGTCTGGCTGAAAGCTGTTAGCTGATAGCTGTCAGCCAGAACTCGGCTGAACTTCTCCGTATCTTTGCGGAGAAGCTCAGAGATAAGAATCTAAACGCTGTAGCCGCATGCTTTAGCCTGCGGCAGTCGTTCGCACGCTAAAGCATGCGACAACCAATCGCCAGCCCGCTGTGTTTTTTCCGCGAGCCCTAAGGAAACCTCACTCCTCGACAACCACCAGTCCCGGATCGACCAGCTCCGTATCGCCGCCCACGATGCGTTCGCGGAACAGCTCGTCCGGCAGATCGATGCCCATCGCCCTGAGACGAGACAGGAAGCGCGGCACGCGGCCGGTGGCGTGAAACTCGCCATAGGCCGCGCCGTTGCGGATGCCGAGCTGGCGGAAACAGAACAAGTCTTTGAGAACGTAGGTCCGCCGCCGCGGGTGCAGGCCGACGACCTCCGACACGCGCGTGACCTTGCGAGGCCCGCCCTTGAGACGCGACACGTGGACGACAACCGACAGGGCCGTCACCACGTACTGCCGGATCACCCCCATCGGCAGCTCGACGCCGGCCATCATGACCATCGCCTCAAGTCGGGCGAGGGCGTCGCGCGTGTCGTTGGCATGCACGGTCGTCAGGGAACCCTCGTGGCCGGTGTTCATGGCCTGGAGCATATCCAGCGCCTCGGCGCCGCGCACTTCGCCGATGATGATCCGATCCGGCCGCATGCGCAAGCTATTCCGCACCAGTTCCCGCTGCCGCACTTCCCCGCTGCCCTCGACGTTGGACGGCCGGGTCTCCAGTCGGACCACGTGCGGCCGCTGCAACTTCAGCTCGGCGGCGTCCTCGATGGTCACGAGACGCTCTTCGTGTGGAATGAATGCCGACAGCGTGTTCAGCAGCGTCGTCTTGCCCGCACCGGTGCCGCCGGAAATCAGAATGTTGAGCCGGGCCTGCACGCAGGCGGACAGCAACGTCAAGACTTCCTCCGGCATCGAGCCGCCGTGAATCAGGTCGTCGGCGGTCAGGCGGACGCCGAAACGGCGGATCGACAGCACTGGCCCGTTCAGGGCCAGCGGCGGGATGATGGCGTTGACGCGCGAGCCGTCCGGCAAGCGGGCATCGACCATCGGCGACATCTCGTCCACGCGGCGGCCGACGCGGGCGGCGATACGTTGGACCACCTGCAGAACGTGGTTGTCGTCGGCGAAGACGATGTCGCTCAGCTCCAACTTGCCGTCGCGCTCCAGGAAGACCTCGCGCGGGCCGTTGACGAGGATGTCGCTCACGGACGGGTCTTTCATCGCGGCTTCGAGAGGACCGAGGCCGAACGCCTCGTCCATGATCTCTTCGACGAGGCGCTCCCGTTCCGATTCGTTGAGCGTCTCAGGCGAGGCCTGGCTCAGCTGCACGGCCAACTCGCGCACTTCACGGCGCAGGCGTTCCGGCTTGAGCTGATGCAAACGCGACAGGTCCAGCCCCTCGACGAGCTGGCGGTGGATCAGCGCCTTGATCTTCTGAAAGCGGACAGCGCGATCACCCCTGGCCGTTTGTTCTTGTTCCGAAGTCGCACGGGCCATGATGTCTCCTGTCCCGCGGCAACGCTTGCCGCCCGCGGCCGAGGACTGCCGTCGGACCGCGTCACTTCAGGACGCGGATGTTTGCAATGTACGGGTTGTAGATCGTTTTCTTGGTAGGTTCGGTCGAGAGCGCTACGGTGCGCGGGCCGAAGTTCCGCTTCGCGCGATCCGTCAGGGCCGTCGAGGTCAGCATCATGGCCGGCTGCAACACCACCTGGACGGACGTTGGTGTGGTGTTATTCGGCAGCGGCGTCACGCTCATGACGCGAGCCGCGACGAAGCCGACTACCCGCACCGTCGTGGAGGTCATCGTCGTGGTCGGCGTGTCGTACAGCATCCAGACGCGCGGCTGTCCCAAAATCGACTGAAGGTTCGTCGTCAGAGTCTGGAAGTCGCTACTTGTCGTCGGCGCCAGTTGCGGCAGCGTCTGCTGATTGTCCATGCCATTGAACAGGGAAAGTTGCTGGTTGGTCGGATCGTAGTCGAGCAGCTGTGCCTTGGTGATGCCCGTAGCAACCTGGCTGAGGGCGACGGCGACGGTGGGATTGCTGCCCTGAACGGCGATCATCTGGCCGTTGTCGGTCGTCAACCTGGAGATGGTCACCGTGATCTCCGGAATCGCGTCGGGACCGGCTGTCGGCGTACCGGTGGAAGACAGCGCGAAGGCGTCCGGACCGTTGCGCCGAATGATGTTGTACTCCCAGGAGAGACGATTCATTCCCGCGGCGAAGTCCGTCAAGATGCCGAAGGGTAGCACGGGAATCGCAGGAGTTCCCGGAGATAGTCGGTTGTCGGACGAGCCATTGACGCGGAAGCCAATCACGTCCCGGTCCACATACACGGTCGCGGTGGCGGATACATTTGATTGCGTCGCGGAGACGCGCAGCGCGTTGAGAAAGGGATTGTAGAGGTTCGCATCGACCGGACTGGCGTTCAGATCGGCTACCAGAAAAGGGGCAGTCGGACCGTCCAGAGAACCGAGCACGATACCGCCGTTTGGGTCATTCGTCAGGTTTGGATCCAACGAGACGGGCTGGGCCGCGACGGCGTGCAATCCCGCGAAGCGGAGGGCGGCATTGCGAACATTCGTCGCCGTCGCGCTGACCCGGTCGGAGCGGTCGGTCAGCAACACGTCGGCCTGAAGGACCGTGCCGGGTGTCGTGGAAGTGTCGAGGAGCGTCGTGCGCTGTTCGGCGTTGGCCCCGGCGAGGACAGCGGCATCCACGCCGATCTGAAGCTCAACCTGATTGTGGGTGCTGCTGGCGACACCAACAGCCAGAGCGAAGGCGGTGGCGAGCAGCGGTAGGAGCATGACGAACCAGGCCGCGAAGGCCCCGCGCCGCCTCCGGTTCGCCGAGCGTGTTCCGAGGTACATCGACTACTCCCGCGGCTGCGCGACCATTTGCCGCTTGCGGCTTTGCGGGCCAGGCACCGCTAAGCCGCAAGCGGCGTCACTTCTTTTTGCCGCCGCACGTCTTGCAACCGGGGCCGGTAGGTGACGGCGGCCGGAAGCCAAGCGCGTCGCCCAAACTGGGGTCCGCAGCCATCTCGCTCGGACTGAGCGAGTTGGTCCCCGACGTGGAACCCGCGGGACTGACCGGAAAGGCAGGGAGGGGGATGAACCCGCCCGGAGCGACTTCGCTGGGGGGCAGAGCCGTCGTCTTGGGCGGAATCGTTCCAGCCGACCCGACACTCTGGAACCGCAGGGAGTGTTGCTGATTGACGCCGTTGAAGCGTTCCACCACCACGATTTTGTTCTCCGGCAAGGAGGCCAGGTTGATGCCGAAGATCTTGGCCAGGTCGGCCGACGTGACCCGGTCTGTTTCCGGGTCGGAGTCGGGAACCATTTCGACCACCATCGGCGCCATGCCCTTGTCCTTCGTCGGTCGAAATTCCACGCTCAGAGTGAAGATGCCGCCCAGGTTCTTCGCGACCTCGATCAACCCGTGGCGATAAGGAGTCACTTCCAGGGTGTAGGTGCGGTTGGGATCGTTTGCCGCTGGCAAGGCTCCCGGTCGAGTCGTGTTGAACCGGGCGACGACCTTCGCGTCCTTGGCCAGCCGAGCGGTTGCGGTCTGCCCCGGCCCGAAGTCGGGGTTGCTGATCGTGCAGAGGAGATCGACGCGGTCATCGACCTGCACCATCGCCGAATCGGCGGGCACTTTCACGATCACCGCCCGCATGCCGGGACGGAGTTTCGTACTCACCGGGACCGGATACTCCTGCCGCACGATCTGGCTCTCGTAAATCGGCTCGTCCGCCCGCACTTTGTCTTTGGTCACACACCCGACCGCCTGGTTCTGCGACGACAGCATGGGTCCGTACTTGCTTTCCTGCGCTCGAAAGCGGTCGTACTCCTCCTTGCTTACTCGGATCTTGCGAAAATGGTTGGGCTGGAGAATGACGTTGTCGGTCAAGTTCGTGGCGACGGTGAAGATTTCGACCGAGCCATCGGGCAGTTGTACCGGCGCGGGCGTTTTGCCATTCAAAAAGTACGTCTTGAACAGGTAAGCGCCGACCAGACCCGCCAGCAGTGCCAGCGTCAGAGCGAAGAGCGTGCTGCCGTAGAGCTGGGCAGGCCGTTTCGCCGAATACGCGGAGGGCTGAGACAAGTTGATACTCCTTCGTGAGCAGTGCGCCGCCCGGAGCGGACCAACAACCGAGTGAGGCGGACCCCTCGTCTGGAAACGTCAGTGCCGACTGTTCTTCGATCTTCCTGCAATTTCTTCGCGACCACGCCGGGGCGGCAGCCGCGCGTCCGTGTTATTCGAGGTTCATCACGACCGAGGCCACGAGCTTCTCGCCGCTCAGGTCGATCAGGTAGGGTAGCATGTTCGGGACCACGTCGGTCGTCGTCACGGTGCCGGTAACCTGAACGGCATTTCGTCCGGTCACCGTCTGCGGGTCGACCGTAATCGGGGTGACGATAACCGTCACTGCCGGTCCAAAGCGATTCTGTACCGTGGTCGTGATTTCGGTTTGGGAGCCGCCGCGCGCCGCAACTCGCGCCCCTTCTCGCACAGCCGACAGCAGCTGCTGGCGTTGATAGAAGGCAATGCTAAATTCCACCGTCCCCAGCAAGAAGCCGACGAGGATCGGAAACAGCAGGACGATCTCCCACATCACCGTGCCGCGCCGGCGGCGGCGTTCGATCGCACGTGGAGATCCCGGCCTGCGCATGTTGTCTCGTCCTCAAGTCGTCTCATCGTGAAGCGGCGGGCAGCGCTAATCGATTCAGTCGCACGGCGACTGATCGAGGATCACGTTGGAGTCGGCAAGGATATTTACGGTGCCGCTGCACGCACAACTGCTGGAGTTGAGGGCGCACGCACTTTTGAGCATGGCAGTGTTCAGCGAGTTCCGAAAAGCGACCATGCCGGGGATGATGCCGAGAATCAGGATCGTCCCCATGAACACCCATTCCGTCGCCAGCATGGCTCCGCTGTCGTCGCGCCAGAGCTTGCGAATCAAGTGCAGCATTCCGAACCCTCACGAAACGAGACACTCAGAGGAGGAAACTCTCATGTATCACAGGCGAGCCTGAACCTGCGCCTGATCCGCCGCGTCCTGTCGCTCCGGAACGAGACGCAACTCGGAGCGGAAGACCCAGAGCAGAACGCACGCCGTGCTCAAGGCAACCGGCAGGGAGTAAGTCATCAGGCGCTGGCGAGGCGTTCGCACCGGCGGCCCTGATCCCGAGCCGCTTCGCCCGCCCGCTCTTCCCACGGGTGGGGCGGCTAGCTGTAGCGCCAACCGCGGCTTGCCGCTCAGCAAGGCCAGGGCCACTTTCGACACGGACAGCACGACGACCAGTACCAGCGTGCCGATCAAGATGTAGATGGCAAGCAAAGGACCAGTCCAGGCGCCGAGAGCGGCAAAGAGCTTCACGTCGCCGCCGCCGCACGTCCCGAGCAGCCACATCAACAGGAACAAGCCGAAACCGGTGCCGAAACCGCCGAGCGACGTCAAGAATCCGTTCCACGCCCCCCAACCAGTGCCTTCAACCCAGCCGCCGCGGAGCATGTTGAACACGACACCGAGGAAAAGCATGGGCAAAGTCACCCATTTAGGAATGACCATGCGTTTAAGATCTTCGTAAGAAGCCACGGCCAGAACGGCAAGCAGGACCGAGCAAAAAGCCCAGGCGAACAACGGGCCGGGGAACTTCAAGGGTGGAGACATATTTCCAGCGATCCGTCTCGATGAACCTTCATGGGGCGGGGAAGTCTGCAAACCTCACAGCGCCACGTAGTGATAACACTACAGGGAGACCCCTTATCATGCACATCGCCAGGAGCGGACCGCGGTTTTACTCGAATCTACCACGCGTCATCGTGAAAATAGCGACTGCCCCACGATAGTAACTTCTTCAGTCCTATTTGGCTCAATCGTCGCAATCGCAAGGGCGACGACACGGCGGCGCAGGCCGAAGCAACTCGACCGTTCTGGAATCGTCGGTTAGGAGAATAAATCTCCCGGTCACCTCAGCAAATTGCGGGCCGAAGACGAGGGCTGGGGCCAGCACTCCTCATGAGAGTCGCGAGATCGGTTCTCCACGTACAAGTTGTCC
>JBBQPD010000333.1:0-6644 GCA_038331535.1 Gemmatales bacterium
CAACCCATGTTGACGATGACGCCGCCGCGGGCCGCTTTCATGCGCCGGCCGAGGTCGCGCGCCAGCGTCAGCGTCGCCGTCACATCGACCGCGAGCAGCTCTTCCAGTTTGCGCTCGAACGTCCAACTCGCCGCCGCGCCGGTAAGCGTGTCAGCGCCCGCATTGTTCATGAGGATGTCGAGTCCGTTCCACGTTCGCCACGCTTCGTCGGCAAGGCGTCGGCACGCTGCGTGGTCTTTCAAATCGGCCATGACGACTTCGCTGCGCCCGCCGGAGTGTCGTACTTCAGCTGCCACCATCTCAGCCGCGTCGCGCGCACGCCGGCCGTGAACGATCACGTCGGCGCCGCCGCGCGCCAGCTCGATGGCGATGGCCCGGCCGATGCCGCCCGTCGAGCCGGTGACGAGGGCGCGCAGGCCCGTCAGTTCGCGCCCCGGTGATGGACCGGCCGGCCGTACGCCGAGCAGTTCCGCCAGCAAGTCGGCGACGGTGCGCTTCAAAACGGGATGGACGAGACCGGGGGCAATCTCCGCGAGCGGTTGCAGAACGAAGAGACGTTCGTGCAGCCGCGGATGGGGCAGGATAAGGTTTAGTTCGCTGAGAACGAGATCGCCGTAGAGGAGCAGGTCGAGGTCGAGGGTGCGTGGGCCGTCCTTCTCGGTGCGGACGCGGCCAAGTCGATGTTCGACTTCGTGAAGTAAGGAGAGCAAGTCGGCGGGAGCGAGATCGGTCTGCACCTCGGCGGCGGCGTTGAGGTATGGCCCCTGTCCCGATGGTCCGCCGACCGGCGCCGTTTCATAAAACGTCGAGACGTGCGTGACGGCGACACGGTCGCGCAGCGCGGCGAGGCCGCGTTCGAGGTGGTCGCGGCGGTCGCCGAGGTTGCTGCCGAGGGCGAGGTAAGCGGTGACGGACATGGGCGGTTCTCGACATCCCGTTTACGTTTCGCGCGGAAACGCGCGAAACGTAAACGGGATTGGGTTATTTCTCATCCAACCAGTGCAAAATGATCGAGGCGAAATACGTCGAGCCGACGGCCGATTTCTCGCCCGGCGCGACGCCGTAACCACCGTCGTCGTTGCGGCACTTGGCGACGAATTCACGCAGTTTCGCTGTACCGTCGGGCTGCTCCTTCAGCATGTGATAGCAGCGCATCACACGGTACGTCGTCTCCAGATCGGAGCCGGGAATATCGGCCTTGCCGAAGCCGCCGTCCAGTCGCTGACCTTCGTTCAGAGTGGGCAGAACCTTGGATTTGTTGACCTCTTCGGGGGGAAATCCTGACCGCATTATGGCGACCATGGCGCCCCCAATGAGCCGCGCGCCACCGCCTGTCATCTCCTTCGAGTTGAGTATCATGTCTATGATTTGTTCTCGCCACTCATTGCCCTTTGGCACCTTCTTCCCGATCGCCTCGAAGCCTGCGACCGCGATGCGAATATCCTCGAACGTCTTGACGTTCTCACCAAGATACTTGATCGCTCCGGCCTCATAAGGCTCCGTCGGAATCTTCAACTCGACCAGCGCCATGAGGCCGACGGCGGTGACGGCGACGCCTGGTTTTCCGCCCGGTTCGTCCGCAAAGCCGCCGCTCGTCTTGTCGTGGCACTTCTTGACGAACTCAGCCGCGGCGGCGCGCTCCGGCACCTCGCCGCCGAAGTACTTCAGCGCCCGCAGCGCCGACGACGTGGCCCGCAGGCTCGACTTCTCCACGTCAGCGCTGGCGCGGAAGCCGCCGTCCTTGTTCTGGAGCTTTTGCACATAGGCGATGGTCGCCTTCTTCTGCTCCGCCGTCTGGCCGAAAACAGGCGGGACAGGGAGCAATAGGACGACGACGACGGAGGGGATGCGTTTCATGGCGTAATTCCTCTCCCTCGGCCCTGACGCGGCCAGGCTATAACGGGTTCGCACCCAAAAAAAACGGTCTGGCTGAAAGCTGACAGCTTTTAGCTATTAGCTCTCAGCCAAACCTCTCGGCAAATTACAAAGAAGTTCAGAGGCAAGAATCTAACCGCAGTTCGCGCTCCCATCGGTGGTATAGCGGAACGCCGTCCTCGTGCAAGCGCGCCAGAGCCACAACGCGCCGAGCGCTGCGAATAGCGCCACCCCTGCCCAGCGGATGAAGCCCGTCTCGTAGACAACCATGCCACAAAAGATGATGAACGCCATGAAGCCGTGCAGTAGCCGATCGAACCACGCCGAGCGACCCGCGTAGCCGCGGGGCTTCAACCACCAGGCCGCCACGTCCACGGTCCAAACGAGCGTGAAGAAGTGCGAGACGTAGATGCCTTCGCCGAAACCGGTGACATCGTGCGTGTGGCGCACGGCGTCGGCGTGGGAGCCGTGATGGTAGATTCGGAATGCCACGAAGAGGTGAACGAGGTACGTCAGCCACGCTAGCGACCAGCAGGTCCGCGCGAGACGACCACGACCCTTCGCCGCCCATTCGGCGGGCGACAGCGTCAGCATGAGCGCCGACGCGATGCCATAAAAGAGCAGCGCCAGGCGCACCGTGTGTCGTGTCAGGTCGTCGTCGGGCGTCGCGGAGGCCGTCAGCACCGGCAGCGCCAGCACCAGGCCGAGCAACGCCGCCCAGGCAAACGTCAGCAGGATTTCGATGCGCGTCATGAGGGTGTTCGCCCGTCGATTGCGGCAAAGACGTGGTATCGAATCGCAGAGGCGGCTGCCAGTCCGTCAGGTGTCAAAACAGCATCGGCCGGCAGCTTTAGCTGCCGGCCGATTCAAGGTGTGGAGCAGGGGGGAACCTTAGAACTTGAGCAGCATATCGGCGGAGAGGGTCAGCTGGTTCTTGAAGTTGTTGTTCTCGCCGAAGTTCGGGTTGGTGGCATGGTCGTAGCGAACTTCCGGACGGAACTGGAGCCACTTGACGGGGTGGTAGTCGAAGCCCAGCGTCGTTTCGAAGTAGTCGGTGGACCGGCGGTTGCCGAAGCCGCCCGGATAATCGCGGCCATTCTCGTCCCGGTAAAACTCGAAGCGGCTGTTGAAGTCCACCTTCTCGGTCAGATGGTAGCCGATGACAGTGTTGATGTCCCAGGCCTTTTCGAGGTAGCCGGGTTGCGGCAGGGTGAAGACGCCGGCCTTCGAGTAGGTTCCCTGGAAGTCCAGGATCCCGTACAGGCACTTGTTGAAGTTGTGCTGGATGCCGAGTTCGAGCGTGGTGCTGTCGCCGTTCATGAAGTGGCCGGTCGGGCCAGTCAACAGGGTGGCCCAGACCTTGGTCTTCTTGGCCTCGCAGTCGAGCCAGTAGTTGACCTGGGTGATGTAATCGACGCCATGCACCGGGTCGTCGAAGAACACGCCCCAGCCGCCGATCTCGACGCCGTTATACCAGGACAGCTGCTTATTGATTTTCCAGTTCGCCGACACGCCGGTGTAGCGGCCTTCTTCCAGGTTGTACCAGGCGTAATCGCTGGAGTTGAAGGGGCGCTGCCAGGCGACGGCGCCAAACGGCCCGAGGACAGTCGTCTGCCGGCCGATCTTCAGGTCCACGCCGCCTTCGGTCAGGACCGGCAAGTGGGCGGTCACGTTCAGGTCGGTAAACGATGCTCCGAACCGGGGGTTCGTATTGTTCCAGCCACCCGCCGTTGGCTGAATGAAGGTGCCGTCGGCACCCGCCAGGAAGAGGACGTTAAAACCCCACGACAACTCCTTTTCGTCGAGCGGCTTGAAGATGTACAGGCCAAGCTCGCGGGCGATAAACTCGTTGCCGAAGCGGTTCATCACCGGCGCGACATTGTTAATACCGCTGCCGGTGGACCGGTAGGTGTAGTCGAAGTCCAGCCAGCCGGCGATGTGGATGGGAGCGTCCGGGCAGTCGCCGAAGAGCGCGTTCTGGAGAATCTTCACGTCGGTCAACGGGGTCGGCCCGAGCGCCGGTTCGGCCGGGGCCGGTGCCTGTTCCGCGTTGCGGAGATCCTGGCGCGTCTCGACGCCCGGAGTCGAGCCCATGCCAGGCTCAGTGCCCGTGCCGGGCTGAGTACCCGTGCCGGGCTGAGTGCCCGTGCCGGGTTGTGCGGCCGGAGCCGGCTGCGCGGCAGCGCCAGCGGCGGGTAGCCGCATCGGCTGGGCCGGGGCCGGCTGCAACGCGACCGGCACGGTGTTGTACGGCAAAGTTTGCGCCTGGGCTGAGGCACTGTACGCGCACAGCGCCAGTCCGAGTCCCAGACCAAAACGACGAGTCCATGTCATTGCGCCAACTCCTCTGTGAATGGCTGCGGGTAATCAGCGGTCGGGAAGAGCGCCGCTACCAGATTTCTTCCTAATGTGAAGAATCGACTCGCCGGGATAATTCCTAAAGGCAAGCCAGGTGGAATAGTCGAAGTAGGCGACGAACGAACCACGTAAGAAGAATGGGAAGAATGGAGAAGAGCGTTGGCGTTCGTGTTTACGTTTCGCGCGATCCGCGCGAAACGTAAACAGGGAGGAATTACGGCCCAACGGCGTCCGGCGTGGTAGGGAAAGGCACTCCCCGCTCCCAAAAGATGAGGACGACACAGCCAGCGTCGCTCCAGACCCGATGGGCGGTGCCGGGCGGATTGATGACGAGCGTCCCGACGGGATAGTGTCCACGCTCGTCGGACTGGGAACCGTCCAGGACGAGAATATGTTCGTAGCCCCGGTGCCGATGATGGGGCACCGCGGCGCCGGGCTGATAGCGGAGCAAGGCGGCGGCGGGTCCGTCGGCGCCGTTCTGATAGAGGCGGCGAATATCGACGCCCGACCGAAGCGGTTCCCAGCCGGCTTCCTCTTTCAGCGTCGCGGCCCGGCCCAGCAGATCGGCCAGTACGAGCACCGACCGAGATTCTTCCATCGTGGCGTGGCTCCGCGCGCTTGTGTCGTTGAACGAAGCATCCTTTCTAGGGAAGCGGTGGAGTGCAGACAAGATTCGCCGGTAGCGCAGTGCCTCGGGCGGCAACTTTTTCTGTTTCAATCGCTGCGTTAATGTACAATCGATGGCGGGAGGGTTTTTATGGTTGCCAACGGTCGAGTATTGAATGGCGTCGTCGTTCTTGACAACGGGGTTCGCCTTCCCGAAGGCCAGCATGTGACGGTGTTCGCGCCGGCACAAGCAACGGTCCGTCTTGCGGATACGCACTCTCCGACGCACAGCATCCTGGACATCCCGGCCATCAGCCTGGGTTCTGTGCTGCACCCCTTGACCGCCGACGATGACTTGCTCGGTGAAATGCTGGAAGGCCGGCCATGATGCACGGACTCGACACCGGTTTTCTCGTTGCGGCCGAGGTAGCCGAACATGCGGATCATCCTGCCGCCCGGGCCACTCTCGCCCGGTTGCTTTCAAATGGCGACACGGTTGCTCTCGCTCCGCAGGTGCTTGCTGAATTCATTCATATCGTCTCCGACCCGCGCCGCTTCACACACGCTCTCGACATGCTCGCGGCCCGCACTGTTGCCGAACAATGGTGGACCGCGAGCAATGTCGTGCAGGTATTCCCCGACCGTGCTGCGACCCGTCAGTTTTTCTTGTGGCTGGAACAGTTTTCATTGGGCAGAAAGCGCCTCCTGGACACGCTCCTCGCCGCGACTTACCTTCAAGCCGGCGTCCTCTCGCTGCTCACAACAAATCCTGCGGACTTCACCGTTTTCGGCACATTCACCTGCATCACACCAAAATCAATGACGCCATAGTCAGGGAACGCTCCCTGACGGTCGCGGCTCGTTGATACTACAGCGGCAGCGCCGCTAACACTTCGTCGACGCGCGCGGTCCAGCCGACGATGCCGCCCTGGGCGCGCACCATGTCGAGCGTCGCTTTCTTAAACGCCGGGAAATAACTCTCCGTCGCGTCCTCGACCAGCAGGCACTCGTAGCCGCGGTCGTTGGCCTCGCGCATCGTCGTCTGCACGCATACTTCGGTCGTCACGCCGGTGATCAGCAAGTGCGTGACGCCGCGTTTTTTCAACTCGTCTTGCAGTGGCGTGGCGTAGAAAGCTCCCTTTCCCGGCTTGGCGATGACCAGCTCTCCCGGACGCGGCTGGAGCGCGGCGATGAAGTCGTTGCCCGGCTCGCCCTCGATGAGAATGCGGCCCATCGGCCCGGCGTCGCCGATGCGCAACTTGCTGTCGCCGCGGCCGCGCTTGGCCGGCGGGCAGTCGGACAGGTCGGGGCGATGGCACTCCTTGGTATGCACTATCATCAACCCCAGGCGGCGAAAGGCGCGTAGCAGCTTCTCGTTCGGGGCCACGGCGGGCGTGAGCAGGCTCACGTCGTTCCCGAGCGCCGCGCCGAAGCCGCCCGGCTCCACGAAGTCGCGCTGCATGTCGATGATGACCAGCGCCAGCCGGGCCGGGTCAAACGTGTAGTCGTAGGGCCGCGCCGCGACGGTCGGCATCACGTGGCTCCGTTGTGGTGATGGCCGTGTCCCGCCATGTGATGGCCGATGACGTGGCGGTCGGCGTCCTTGCTCGTCGTCTCGTACACGATCTTACCATCGGAGATGACCAGGATGCGGTCGGCCAATTCCAGGATTTCGTCGAGGTCTTCGGAGACGAGCAGCACGGCGGCGCCGCGGTTGCGGGCTTCCATGATCTTGGAGCGAATATCGGCCGTCGATTTGAAATCGAGGCCGAAGCAGGGGTTGGCCGCGACCAGCACCTGCACGT
>JBBQPD010000334.1:0-6639 GCA_038331535.1 Gemmatales bacterium
CACCCCACTTTCCCGAACATTTTCGCCAATCCGATCATCTTGCCGCGCGGTAGTCGAACTTGCCCGAATCCGGCTTGCGAGTTCGTCCACCCTCCATCTGGCGCGGCTAAACTACTGCGGTTCTTCGCGATCGCCCGAAAACGGAATGGCGGAGCGGCGCAGTATGAATGCTCCTCGAACGCTCACCCGTGCGCTGTTGCTCTGCGGAACCTGTCTCGTCCTCCTCTTGCGGAGTGGCGGGGCGATCGGCTCGGCAGCCACTCCCGATTCATTCGTTCCTACCGACAATTCCAATCCGCAACAACTACGCGAACGTCTCCTCAGAGACTTGGGCGTCTCCAAATGGCACCAGGCCGGTGTCCGCGGCCGCGGTCTTACGGTCGCCGTGCTCGATTCTGGCTATCGAGGATATCGCCAGCACCTCGGCAAGAGCCTGCCCGCCGAAGTTGCCGTCAAGTCATTCCGCCGCGACGGCGATCTGGAGGCGTGCGACAGTCAGCACGGCATCCTCTGCGGCGAGGTCATCCACACCCTCGCGCCCGACGCACGACTGGTCTTCGCCAACTGGGAGCCGGACCGCCCGGAGACGTTTCTGGCGGCGGTGACCTGGGCAAAAGCTCAGGGCGCGAAGGTCATCTCCTGCTCGGTCATCATGCCGACATGGAGCGACGGCGAAGGGCACGGGTGCGTTCATGAAGCGCTGGCGCGCCTTCTCGGAGGCGGCGCCGGTGCCGACGATCTGCTTTGCTTCGCCAGTGCCGGTAACACCGCCCAGCGGCACTGGAGCGGCACGTTTCAGGACAACGGCCACGGCTTGCAGGAGTGGATACCCGGCGAGACGGACAATGTCGTCAAACCGTGGGGCGCCGAGCGCGTCTCGGTCGAGGTCTGCTGGCGCTCCGAGTCGTGCTACGAAGCGGTCGTCGAAGATGCGACGAGTGAGCGTGAAATCGCGCGGGGTGTGCTTACGGTGGGCGCGGATCGGTGCTGTTCGGTCGCGAGCTTTCTGCCCGAGGAAGGACGGGTATACCGCCTGCGCCTGCGTCTGATGCGCGGCAAGGCGGGGCCGTTTCATCTCGTCGTTCTGGGCGGCGGCCTCGCTCATTCCACTCGGCGGGGCAGCATCGCGTTTCCGGCAGACGGCCCCGAAGTGATCGCGGTCGGCGCGGTAGACCGCGCTGGCCGACGAAGTGCTTACAGTTCCTGCGGCCCCAACTCCGAGGCACCGAAGCCCGATTTCGTCGCCGAGGTGCCCTTCCCCAGCGCCTGGCGCAGCCGGCCATTCACCGGAACGTCGGCGGCGGCACCGCAGGCCGCGGCATTGGCGGCCCTGGTCTGGAGTAGTCATCAAGCATGGAACGCCGGTCAGGTGCGCGACGCGCTGAAGAAAGGGGCACGCCGGCTCGGAAGCGGCGAACACGACTGCGACACCGGCTACGGCTGCATTCACCTGCCGTGAAGTACGCGCACGATTGCCGCTTGCGGCTTAGCGGTCATGCACCGCTAAGCCGCAAGCGGCAAGCGGAGACACGCCCAAGCGCTCATACGACGAACGGCATCAGCACGATTTGCCAAATCCCGAACATCGCGAACAGGCCGAGAAAACACCAGTCGAACCAGTGCCAACGTCGAGTAAAAATGCCTCCCCAGCGCCGGTTCGTCTCGAAGGCGAACGGGGCCACGCTTACCAGGATCAGGCGCACTCCCAGAAATCCGCAGCCGATCATGGTCAATAACATCGGATAGGCGGCGCCGTCCACCTGTCGTTCCAGAGCGGTGTTGGTCGGATCGTTCGGATCGTAGATCACCTCGACGCGGCTGCCCGGCGGATACTTGTCTACTGTGATTCGAGCGGAACCCTCGGTCGTTCCATAACTGAGCGTGAATTCTTCCGCAAAGCGGAGCTTGAAGTTCCGGTATCCCTGCGGGCCGACGCGATAGATATAGTTCACTACCGGCTTGTAACTTCGGATCGGGATGCCCTTCGCGCGCACAATGTGTTCCTGAACCCTGCTCGATTCGACCGTGCCGATCGTCGTCGGCCAGTTTTCGCTGTCAGAGCAATCGAGAACGGCCCTGGTTTCCAGAATGAACAGAAAGGTTGTGCCACACGCCAGGAACAGGCCGAGCAGGAATTTCCAGGTGCGTTGCCAGAGCGTTTGAGGAACCAGGGGAGCGATGCGCGAGGAATAGTCGGGCATTTTCTCCGGCGTTCCCAGGACACCGGAAGGCAAGCGCTCGGCCGGAGACGGGTTCGGCGGTACGGAAGGAACCTCGACGGGTCGGCCGCACAGAGGGCAGTCGATGCGCGTGCCTGCCTGATCGGGCCTGTAGCCCACCTCGCGGTCGCAATGACGGCAAGTGAAGTATTCCATCATCCATTCTCAATCAAAGACCGAGGCACTTCGACCATCGCGCCGGCAGGGTGTCGATTCGACATGGAGTGCCATTCGTCCTCGCGGTATCATAGCGGAATTACAAGAACTTCAGGAGGGTTGCTCGATGTCGGCACAGCCTCAAACCCCCGCGCTGCCGATGCGGGACCACACCTTTTACCCCGATTCGGACGGGAAGCCGATGGGCGAAACGCCTATTCACATCCGCAACATTCGCTACGCGGTCGAACCGATCGAGAACTGGTTCGCGGGCGATCCCAATGTCTACATCGGCGCGAACATGTTCCTCTACTACGTCCAAGGCAATGCGCGCAAGCACGTCTTGCCGGACTTGTTCGTGGTCAAAGGCATACCGCGCGTCACGAAGCCGGGGCGTCGGAGCTACCGGACGTGGGAGGAGGGCGGCAAGGGGCCGAACGCCGTGATCGAGTTCACGTCCGCCTCGACCAAGCGCGAAGACACCGTGACGAAGATGACGCTCTATCGCGACACGCTCAAGGTGAGCGAGTACTTCCTGTTCGATCCGGAGTTTGACTACCTGAACCCCTGCCTTCAGGGCTATCGGTTTTCCGAGGGTGATTACGAGCGCATCGAGCCGGTTGAAGGTCGTCTGCCGAGCGAGGTACTGGGACTCCACCTGGAACCGCAAGGAGAACTGCTGCGCTTCTTCAACCCTGCCACGCGTCAGCTTCTGCCGATCCCCCCGGAGGTCCAGGAAGCGCTCGAGCGTGCAGAGGAAGCCCGCCATCGTGCCGACATCAATACGCAACGACTCGAAGAGGGTAAGCGAGAGAGTGACGCGGAGATCGCCCGGCTGACGCGCGAGTTGGAGGCGCTGCGCCGACAATTGCCGAAGCCGTAATAGCTGCCGCTTGCGGCTTGGCGGCGCAGGACCGCTAAGCCGCAAGCGGCGGCACGACGGAAAATCAGGTTGCCCGCCCTCTCGCTCCGGGGTACGATCATCTGCATGGCCTCGCCGACCGCGGCGCGGCTCCCACCGGCTTACGAGCCACTTCCATCCACGGGGGGATCCTGCATGTTCACACTCTGGGGAAAGAACCGCCGCTTCTGCGACGGACACACCCGCCGCGACTTCCTCAAAATCGGCGCGTTCGGCGCCGGCCTGTCGCTCGCCGAGATGCTGCGCCTGCGTGCCCTCGGCCAGGGCGCCACGAAAAGCAACAAGTCCGCCATCATGATCTACCTGCCGGGCGGCCCGTCGCACATGGATATGTACGACCTCAAGCCCGAGGCGCCCGTCGAGTATCGCGGCGAGTTCAAGCCGATCAACACGAACGTTACCGGCGTGCAGATCTGCGAACACTTCCCGCTGCAAGCCCAGATGTGGGACAAGCTCGCCTGCGTCCGTTCGCTGGTCGGCGGCGACGAGCACTCCGATTCGCTGGTCTCGACCGGCTTCAGCGAGAACACCAACCGCGTCGCGCATCACCCGTCCTTCGGCTCCGTGATGTCGAAGCTGCGCGGTTCGGGCGCCGCCAACGACATTCCCCCGTTCGTCAGTCTGCGCGGCATGGCGGCCGGCACCGAACCGGGCTTCCTCGGCATCGCGCACCGGCCGTTTACTCCCGACGGCCCCGGCCTCTCGAACCTCCGCCTGCCCGGCGGCGTGGACGCCAACCGTGTCGATGACCGCAAGTCGCTGTTGAACACGTTCGACAACGTCAAGCGCGAGATCGACGCCAGCGGCACGATGAAGGGCATCGACGCGTTCACGAGCCGCGCGTTCGACATGGTCGCCTCGGGCACCGTCCGCAAAGCGCTCGACCTGACGCGCGAAGATCCGCGTGTCCGCGATCGCTACAAGGACTGCGAGCAGTTCTTGACGGCGCGTCGTCTCGTCGAAGCGGGCGTCGGCTGTGTCACGCTTGCCATCGGCGGCTGGGACACGCACAGCGCCAACTTCAAGACGCTGAAACAGCAGTTGCCGATCGTCGATCGCGGCGTCGCCAACCTCATTCAGGATCTGCACGACCGCGGCATGGAAAACGACGTGGTCACGGTGATGTGGGGCGAGTTCGGCCGCACGCCCAAGATTGGCGATTCGACTCCGGACGGTCGCGGACACTGGCCGCCGGCGATGAGCGCCCTGGTGGCCGGCGGCGGACTGAAGATGGGCCAGGCCATCGGCAGCACCAACGCTCGCGGCGAGACGCCGCGCGATCGCCGCTACACCGTGCCGCAGCTGTTGAGCACCTTGTACCAGGCGGTTGGCATCGACCCGGCGCAGACGTTCGTCAACGGCAACGGCCGGCCGATGTACATCCTCGATGACCGGGAGCCGGTCACCGAGTTGCTGTAATCATTATTTGCCGCTTGCGGCTTAGCGGAAGCGAACCGCTAAGCCGCAAGCGGCAATCAGCAAACCTTTCCCCTGACAGAAACGACCCTTCAGGCCGTAACACCGGCTCCGCCTAATTCGGGAGGCACAATCGGCAAACCGGGGGCTAAATGAAAGTGCCCTTGCAACGATCACTCCTCGTCGCTATCCTCCCGCCCGTCTTTGAGCCAATCCGTGTCCGTATTGAGGGGCGAAGCCATGTCGCGTTGCCTGGGAATGGTGTGCGCCGGCGTTCTGCTGTGCGCGACGGCGGGATGCACGCTCGATTCGTTGTTCCTATCCTTAACCGGTTCGTCGAACCGCAAGGAACAGACGGTCGCGCTGTCCGTCAATCAGGCGTCGGCCGCGATTCATGCGACGCTCGGGAGCAAGTTCGAGATCATGGTGACACAGAGTAAAGATGGTGAAGAAGTTCATCTCGAAGGCCAGACCAAGCAGGGCAAGAAGTTCGCCTTCATCCTCCAGAAGCAGAAGAGCGACGTGGGCGAACGCACGGTCGTCGCCTTTGAGGGCGAGAAGGAAGCCGAAGGCCTGCTCTGGGATGCCGTCTTCCTGGCAATGACTGCCGGCCCGCAACCCCAGGCGCAGCCGCAGACGCAAATCCAGCCGGTTCGCGAGTCCTCGTCTACCCCCGTCATGGGACAACCGGTCCAGCGTATTCAAGGCCTGAATCGCTGAGTCGGCAGCGGTATCCTCATCCATTCGAGGAGGGGCCATGCCCGACCGCGTCCTGAACCGCCCCGTGCGCAAATTCGCCGGGGCGGCCGTGTTCGTATCAGCATCCGTTCACGTCTTGCTGATCCTGGGATTATGGTTCCTCACGGAGCAAACTCAGGATTCAGTCCCATCGCGGTCCACGAATGATCTCATCGTGTTAGTCGGCGAAGCGGATCGCCGCCGAGAGGTTGGTGTCGGAATCGATGTGACCCTGGTCTCAACGGAGCAGCCTTCCAAGGGTGACTCTGGACCATTTTCCCCGGTTACCCAACCGCGCGTTGTGGACGCCAATCCTGTCGCCACTCCGGTTGATCCGAGCAGCGAACCGATCCCGCGTGTTCGTGGGCCTCGACCAGCGACGAGATCGGGGGCCGGCACGAACGAGAGCCAGGGTGGAAGCAACACGCGATTTTTTGAAGTATCGGCGACGGGTCGGACGGTGGTCTACGTTCTCGATCGCTCGATGAGCATGGGAGTACACGACGGACTGAAACAGGCGCGCGCCGAACTGCTTGCAAGTCTAAGCCGACTGCCGCCGACGGCACAGTTTCAGGTCATTCCTTACAACCAATTCGCCGAACCTCTCTCTGTCCACAACTACGGCGGTATGCTACCCGCCGACGCCGACACCCTGACCGAAGTCGAGCGGCTGATCGCGGCCTTGCGCGCGACGGGACGGACCAATCACGTTCAAGCGCTGCTGTGCGGCCTCAAGCTCCGTCCGGACGTCGTGTTTTTCGTTACTGACGCCGATGAGTTGACCGCGCGGGAAGTCGATGACGTGTCGCTTTACAACAGCGGCCGTTGTTCGATTCATGTGATCGATCTGAATCCCCGGACCGACGACACCGTGAACGCGCTGCGGCGCCTGGCGTTGCAGAACCGCGGAACCTATCGGCATGTCGGGGTCAAGGAATTCTAAAACGTGCGGCGTGCGGCGTGCGGCGTGCGGCGTGGGGGGGGGGGGGGGGGGGGGGGGGGGGGGTGGGGGTGGGGTGGTGGGGTCGGCCGCCCGGCCGGGGCCCGCCCCCCCCCCCCCCCCCCGCCCCCCCCCCCCCCCCCCCCCCCCCCCCCCCCCCCCCCCCCCACGCCGCACGCCGCACGCCGCACGTTTTAGAATTCCTTGACCCCGACATGCCGATAGGTTCCGCGGTTCTGCAACGCCAG
>JBBQPD010000335.1:0-6631 GCA_038331535.1 Gemmatales bacterium
CATGCCGCCGTCTTTCAGGCTCTTCTTCAGATACTTGTGCCAGCGAACGGTGCCGTCGGCAAGCTCAACGCAGAGCAAGTCGCCGTAACCGCCCAGGCAATACAGCACGTCGCCGTCGATGGTCGGCGTCCCGCGCGGGCCGTCGCCGTTGCCGTTCACGTAGAACGCGCCGACCTCGGTGGACCAGAGCTTCTTCTGGGTCTTCAGGTCGAGGGCGTAGACGGTTTCCTTGTTCTTCTCCTTATCGCCGCCCATCGTGTACAGGCGGTCGCCGATGATCGCGGGGCCGGAGAAACCGGCGCCGGCGTCGCGGAAGGTCCAGAGCAATTTCGGCGTCTCCTTCCACTCGCGGAGGAGGCCCTTTTCCTTGGAGACGTCGGTGCGGTCGGGACCGCGAAACTGCGGCCAATCGTTGGCAAAAGCGGTTCCTGCCAGGGCGGCCAACAGGGCGAGCACCGGCAGCGATTTCACATTCATGCAAGACCTCGTCATTTCGTGGGACGGCCGGGGCAGGCGGGTTAGGCGGGATGAGGAGGGAAGAGCGCTCCCGCGATTCGTTACTCCAGGTTAATATAAGGGCCGCGGTCGAGGCTGCCAAGCGGCGATACCCCCTCCTGATCCTGGAGGTTGCTCCGACAGCCCGCGCAAGTTAGACTAATTTCGACGTTTCCGTTCTCGATGCATTCCGTTCCGCCGCAATCCTCGGGGCCGGCACATGACAACTACATCCTTCTCGCCACTCGAACGAAGCCCACAAAAATCGTCCCGGAAAGTTCCTTCGGTCTGTCTCTGTGTCTCTGTGCCTCTGTGGTTCATCTCTTTTGGCTCGCTTACGGCCGAGCCGCCGACTCCAGAAAAGGAGCGTCCCAAGCGCAGCGGCATCGCACCGAGCCTGCCCTATCTCACGAATGAGGAAGAGGAAAAGCTCGACGGTGTGATCGACCGCTTCATCCGCTTTGACACCGGCAAATTGACTGGCGCGGAGGGCCAACAGGCTGTGCGCGACTTCGAGAAGCTCGGCCGGGAAGCGATCCCGGCGCTGATCCGCGGCCTCAATAAAGCGGCGGGGATCGAACACAGTTGCCCGACGCTCGTCATCTCGAAGAAGCTCTCGCGCATGCTGCTGTCGTCCGACGACGCCGAACTCCTGGAGTTCGCGCGCGACACGATCGGCGCCGGCGTCGGGCCGACGGGTCACGCCCGCGTCTTGCAGGACATGCGCTTCGCCTGTCTGATGCGCAAGAACGAGCTGGGCCGTCGCGCATCTACCGGGCCGAAACCGCCGGCGATGATGTCGCTACCCGAACTCGCCGAGGCGGCGCGCAAGGAGACGGGGCCGCGCCTCAAGGGCGTCCTCATCGAGCTTGAGAAGCGGCGTGGAACCGAAGTATTCGTCGGTCTGGCCTACGCCGCCGCCAACGGCGACTCGGAAACGAAACCGTTGGCGCAAGCTCTGCTCGACAGCCATCTCGGCCGGCAGCCGGCGGCGGTCGTCAAGCTGAAGTTGACCGACGCCAGCGCCGAGGTGCGCAAGGCCGCCATCCGCACGGTCGCCGCCAAGCAGCCGAGCCTGGGCGGCGAGCTGATCGACCTGCTATCCGACGCCGACGTACGGGCCGACGCGCGCCAGGCGCTCATGAAATGGAGCGGCGAGGATTTTGGGCCAACCGACACGGCAGTGCGGTCGGAGGTCGAAACGGCCCAGAAGAAGTGGCGTGCGTGGTGGACGTCGCAGGGTCGCTGAGAAAGCCGTTTACGTTTCGCGTCACGAGAACACAAATTTATCTCTCGCAAGAATAACCCCCTTCCCTGTGCCGTCGCGCAATGGTACAGTTGGGGGCTGTTAGTGAACTTTGAGGGTTGTGCCGTGTCTTGCCCATGGCGCCCTCTTCCAAGTGTCCGGAGGAACTCGACTTTTGAGTTGACGCGAGGGAAGATCAGGACACTCGATCGTTCCCTTGATCCCTGTCAGAGCCGCGGGGATGGTCGTCGCTGCTCGGGTCGGTGTTCCGCAACCAGAAGGAGACCAAGGTATTTCCCCACGCGACCGTCACCCGCCGCCGCAAGACCGCGGCCTAAGAATCAACGAGCAGATCCGCATCAGTCCCGTCCGTCTCATCGGCGCGAACGGCGACCAGCTCGGCGTCGTTCCGACTTCCCAGGCGATGGATTTGGCCCGCGAGGCCCAGCTCGATCTGGTCGAAGTGGCGGCCAACGAGCGCCCGCCGGTCTGCAAAATCCTCGACTACGGCAAGTTCCGTTACCAGCAGTCCCAGAAGACCAAGGTGAAAGTTCACCAGCAGAAGCTCAAGGAAATCCGCGTCCGCCCCAAGACCGGCGACCACGACGTGGTGACCAAGATCAACCAGGCGCGCAAGTTCCTCGAACACAAGGACAAGGTCCTGGTCAACGTCCAGTTCCGCGGCCGCGAGCTGCAGCACATCGAGGAAGGCCGTCGGGTGATCGACATGGTCCTCGTGCAGCTGGCCGATTGCTGCAAGGTGGAGCAGGCGCCGCGCATGGAAGGAAAGCGCATGACGGCCATGCTCGCCCCAAAATAAGCCGTGAGGAGCCGCGCACGCAGTAAGCGGACATGAGAAGCCGCGCACGCAGTAAGCGGTGGGAAGACCGCGTACAGCGTGCGCGGCGCTTGCGCCCAATTTCTTTTTGCCGAAGCACACCGCAGCGCGTTTTCTGTACGATGACGATTCGGACCTGATCGCCTTATTCGGACTCCCGCAGTGATCGGGAGCCTTTTTTATTCTCCCGCAGACGGCGGGCCGGGACGCAAGGGTACAGCCATGCCCAAGATGAAGACTCACAAGGCCTCGAAAAAGCGTTTCCGCGTCACGGCGACCGGCCTGCTGAAGCGGCGCATGGCGGGCAAGAAGCATTTGCTCAGCCACAAAACCGGCAAGCGCAAGCGCCGCCTGAGCGGCGTCGTGATCGACGGCGGCAAATTGTCGCAGACGTATGTCCTGGCGATGGGCGGCAAAGCCTGAGCAAATAAATTCGCTTTTGAAAGACGAGCAGGAGTGTTCTTCCGATGACCCGAGCACGCAGCGGCAAGACGGTCCTCCGCGGGCGCAAACGCATGCGCAAGCTGACCAAGGGGTTCCGTGCGGGCCGCCATCACCTTTATCGTCAGTCCGTCGTCACGCTGTTGCGCGGCCGCGTCTACGCCTTCCGCGACCGCCGCGTACGCAAGCGCGATTTCCGCAAGCTCTGGATCGTGCGCGTCAACGCCGCCTGCCGGATGCGCGGCTTCCGCTACGGCCTGCTCATCTCCGGCCTCCAGCGCGCCAACGTGGAAATGAACCGCAAGATCCTGGCCCAGATCGCCATCGAGGATCCGGACACGTTCACGAAGATCGTCGAGCTGGCGAAAGCCCACTTGCCGCCCGAAGCGAAGTAACCCTCGATCGTTTAGCCGCGAGCGCTCGCCGGAGGCTCGCGGCTAAACGGCGAACGACGGACCCTCCGCCATGTCTGCCGACCTCGCGGCTCTCGAAGAACGCGCCCTTGCCGACCTGGCAACCTGCGCCGACGAGGCTCAACTTCAAAGCTGGCACACGCTCTATTTCGGCAAGACCGGCGCCGTCGTCCTGGCACTTCAAAAGCTGCGCGACATCCCGAAAGAAGAGAAAGCCGCCTACGGCCAGAAGGCCAACCAGCTCAAAGACAATCTCACGAAGTCGTACGAGTCGGCGAAGGCCGTGGAGAAGGAACGCGCCCTCAACCGCAGTCTCACGTCGGGCGCGCTCGACGTGACACTGCCCGGACGGCAGACGCCGCGCGGCCGGCTGCACCTCGCGACGCAAACGCTCCGACGCATCTATGCGATCTTCGCCGACCTCGGTTTTCAGGTCTTCCGCAGTCCGGAAGTCGAGGACGATGAAACGAACTTCGGCCTTCTGAACATGCCGCCGCACCACCCGGCGCGCGACATGTGGGATACCTTCCACACGACGACCCCCGGCGTGCTGCTGCGCACGCACACCTCGCCGGGACAAATTCACGCGATGCGCCTGCTGCATCCGGAACCGATCCGCGTGATCCTGCCCGGCATGTGCTATCGCTACGAAGCCATTACGCCGCGCAGCGAGATCATGTTTCATCAGGTCGAGGGTTTGGCCGTCGGCGAACACATCGCCATGACGAACCTGATCGGCACCGTGACGGCGTTCGCCCGGCGCATGTTCGGGGCTGAGCGCAAGGTGCGCATCCGGTCGAGCTACTTCCCGTTCACCGAGCCGAGCATCGAGGTGGACATCGACTGGCCGAAGGACGATCCAAACGCCGACCGACTCACAAAGGGCACCGGCTGGCTGGAGATCATGGGCGCGGGCATGGTGCATCCGGTCGTGCTGCGCAACGGCGGTTACGATCCGGAGCGCTACAGCGGCTTCGCCTTCGGTATGGGGCCGGAGCGCATCAGCATGCTCACCTACGCCATCGACGACATTCGCCAGTTCTGGGCGAACGACCTGCGTTTTTTGCGACAGTTCTGACGGTCAGGCGTCGGGGTCCAGCCCAAGTCCGCGCATTCTATCTCCGAGTGTTTTTAGTCGCTCTTCCGCAGCCTTCAGCGCATCTTCCGCTCTCTCCCGCGCGCGTTCTTCCTGCCGGTGCTCGGTTTCCGCTCTCTCCCTCGCAATTTCCTCTCGCCGTCGCGCGTTTTCCGCGCGGCGTCGCGCGTTTTCCGCGCGGCGTCGCGCGTTTTCCGCGCGGCGCCGTCCCCGGCGCTCAAGGTCGCGCTCGGCGGCTACATCGACATAGAACTGGAACGGTTGCCCATCCCGGCCGATGATCCACTGTTCCGTCCCGGTCGGATCGAAGCGGACGCCAAGACGCGGACTCACCCAGGCCGCCAGGTCCTCGATCTCCTGAAACTCGTCGCCGACGCGCTGGTAGCCTGTCAGCGTACGAGGTTCCGGATCGAAGACGTAATACTCCTCCACGCCGTGGCGCTCATAGAACTCGAACTTTCGCTGCATCTCGTCGACGGTGTTGTTGGGAGAGAGGATCTCGAAGGCGACGTGGGGCGAAATGTTCCCTTCGCGCCACTGTCGATAGGAACGCCGGTCGCCCTTGGGGCGGCCGAAGATCACCATCGTGTCGGGAGCGGCGGAAATCTCCGGATGCCCTTGCACCGGATACCAGAGGACATCGCCGACGACGAGGACGTTCGGGTCGTCGCGAAACTGGCTGTCCAGACCCCCCTGGACCATGACAATGTGGCGAAACTGAATAGTGTTGTCGGCCATCGGCTTTCCATCGCTATCCGGATAGATGGCATCCTCAACGTCCACTGGCGGCAGTAGCGGAGCGTTCATGGTCTTGCGATCTCCCTCTATCCCCATTGTCGTTGGAGAGCCGCGCACGCAGTAAGCGGGTGTGGATCCTGCTTATTGTATGCGCGGCGCCTCAACGCTTACTTCGTGCGCGGCTCCTCATGGGATTACGTTTTAAAGCATAATCTTCGCTTGAGGTTGTGTAAAGTCGATCGAGATGCTGTCGCCTGCCGCCACTTTTTCGTGGACAGGGAGCAGTGTATGTAGGTATCGTAAATTATCGCCATGATCGTCGACGCAGAGGGAGCGGAATGAAAGCACGGTTAACGGTCGAACGCGGCAACGCCGAGCCGACCGTTCTCGATCTCGTGCCCACCGGCTCGGTCCGCCTTGGGCGCAATCAGGGCAACACCATCCGCCTCAAGGACCAGTACGCCTCGCGCGCGCATGCCGAGATCCTGTACGACGGCGGTCGCTGGATGCTGCGCGAGTGCCAGACGACCAACGCCACCTTCGTCAACGGCCGCCGCCTCTCCGGACCGACCCCGCTGGAGAACGGCAACCTCATCGACATCGGCGACACGCGCTTACGCTTCCGAATTCGTGCCGACGACGATCCCTATAGCCCTGTCCCGGCGCTGGCGGCCCTTGTCCCGCCGTCTGATGAACATACGGTCCTGATGACCGACGAGCTGTCGGTCCTGGTCCGCTTCATGGAGGAGGCGCTCGACGAAGAAACGCCGCAGGGGTTGATCCGGCTGGCCCTGGATGCCGTCCACGGCTTGACCGGCGCCGACGTGACCGGCTTCCTCAGCCTCGATCCAGACGATCCGGAGCCGCGCATCGTCGTGCCGGTCCGTTCGGCGGTCAGCACACGCCTGAGTCGGGAGTTGACGCGGCGGGCGCTGGAAGCGAAGCAGTCCATCTGGCTCGGCAGCGGCTCCCGCCGCATCGTCGATAGCGAGAGTCTGCAAGATTATTGCGACGCCGTATGCGTGCCGCTGTTCGCCCGCCGCGCCGAGGAACCCGCCTCCGGGGCGCTGCACGTCTACCGGGCCAATCGGCCGTTCACATCGCGCGAATTCCGCTTCTGCGAGGTGCTGGCCGGACACCTGACAGGCAACCTCCTCGCGCTGCGCGCGCGCCTGGCCCTGGAAGCGGACAACCTGCGTCTGCAAAGTCAGCCGAGCTTCGGCGACATCCTCATCGGCGACAGCCCAGCGATGCGCTTGCTGCGCGACACGGTCGAACAACTCGCCAACGCCCCTTGCCCCGTGCTGATCCTCGGCGAAAGCGGGGTGGGCAAGGAGTTGGTCGCCCTCGGCCTGCACCGCGGC
>JBBQPD010000336.1:0-6620 GCA_038331535.1 Gemmatales bacterium
AAGCGAGCAGATACCAGTAGCTGGCGCCGGTCACGCCCCAGAGTTTGCCGTGGATCATCTCCTTGCCGGACAACGGCGAGGTGAGCAGAGATTCCCACGTCTGTTTCTCGCGCTCGCCCGTCACGGAGCCGGAGCAGCGGACGCCGACGACCAGTCCGGCGAGCAGCAGCACGACCACGCTCTGAATGAGGAAGCCGATCTCCGCCCCAGGCAGCAGCGCGTGCAGCCGGGCCGTGTCGAAACGGAACGCCGCCCGCACCACGTCCTGCACGGCAGCGCCGGCCGGCAGCGTCCCCCACAAGATCGCCAGCGAGGAGACCGTCGTCGCCAGCCCAATCAGGACCACGCCGAGCCACTGCGGAAAGCGGCGCAGCGTCCGCAGCGGCGCCAGCCCCTCGACATGGCGCTCGCGCCAGTGGACCGGATCGTCGGACACCGGCTCGCGCTCGACGCCGTACCAGAACGACGCCTGCACGATGCCGCCCTCCAGCTGGCGCACATACGCCGGCCGCAGTCGCCACTCCGCCAGGCCGAGGCAGACGCCGCCGAAGCCGAGCCAGCACAGCGCGAACGTCAGCAGCCGACGCCCGATTTCGCCCACGTCGGTGGCGGACCAGGAGCCGCGCGCCGGCTCCAGGACGAACAGCGGATTGAGCGCCGACAGGCCGAAGCCCCCGACGAGCAGGGCGAGAACGATTTCGAGGACATAGGCGCCGACCACGGCATCGACGGTCGTGCGGCTCCAGACGGAGACGAGCAGGGCGGCGGCGGCGAGGCCGAGGACCGGCAGGACGAGGACGACGGGAACGAGGCTCATGGTAAACGGCTCGACGCCGCCGAAGCCGGCGAGCAGGGCGAAGAGCGGCAGCCCGGTTAGGGCGAGCAAACCGACGACGGCGCTGCGCGCGAGCAGCTTGCCGAGGATGATATGCCGGCCGTCGAGGTCGGCGGTGAGCAGATACTGGAGCGTGCCGCTGCGTTTTTCGTCGGTGACCGCGCCGGCGGCGAGGGCGGGCACGGCCAGGCCGAGCATGAGCAATTGCTGATAGAGGAACAGCTCGACGAAGCGCGCGCCGACGATCTGCGGCGACGAGACGGGGTTGTAGATGACGGACTCGTTGCCGAGGTTGCGATAGCGTTCCAGCGCGTGGCTCTGGAACTCGGCATAGCAATAGATGAGCAGGACGACGAGCCAGCCGGCGTAGACCCAGCGGAAGACGTACAGCCGTTGGCGCCGGCCGGCGAGCATCAGTTCCTGGCGCAGTACGGGGCCGAGCATCGACGGCGTCCTCCTGCCGCTCATGCTACCAATTCCGTTTCGCTGCGACCCGACGGGGTTGGCGGCTATCCATTCATGATTTGCACGTTTCGAAGAAATCAAAGGGGTCGGGTTCATCGGCGTCCGGTATTCGGCGGCGCGAGGAAAACGGGATGTGGGCGTTGGCTCCTTTGGGGCGTAGGATGACGCCGCCCGTCCCCGGAGCCTTGCCGTGGCCTTCCGCGATTTCAAGTCCGTCGAAGCTGTCCTCCGCGAGTATCCCCTCGAACTCGTCCAGGAGGCGCTGTTCCCGGAAAACCGGGTCGCGGTGCCTCCCGCCTTCCTGGACGACCTCCGCTTCGCGCTGGACCGGCGGGCGCCCGGCGAGAGCGCGGCGTTCTACACGGAGAATTTCGTCTACCCGTTCCTGCGGCTGGTCTGGCGGCGACACCCCCGGTTGCACGTCTGGTCGCACCGTCCGCTGGCCGTCGACGAGCGGCTCTCCGGCGAGCCGACTACCTCGTGTCGGCGGCCCCCGGCGGGGTAGCCGACCGGGTCGTACGGCCGCCCCTCGTGGCGGTGGTGGAGGCGAAGCGGCAGGACTTCGACGAGGGGTGGGGGCAGTGCCTGGCGGCGCTACTGGCCTGCCGGGCGGCGAACGGGGAGCGGCCGCCAGCGGTCTACGGGGTGGTTTCGACCGGTCTGCTGTGGGAATTTGGACGGCTCGAGGGGCAGCGGTTCGTACGGCACCCGGACGCCTACGCGGTGAGCGACCCGGCGTTGGTGAGTGGGATGGTCGGCCGGGTGTTCGAGGCGTGTGAGCGCCAACTGCCCCCGGCGTGACGACGTCGCCGAATCAGACACGGTAGGTCAGAAAAGAGGTCAGGTTAGGTTTCACGCGCGGCAGATACCTAAGGAACAGGCACGTAATAACTTCCGTGCCAAATGAAATGCCAACTGGAAGTCCACCGGTCGCGTAGCGACTCTGTGATGGTAGCCGGGCGTTTCAACGCCCGGTCCTTGTGGCCCGGACTTGGTGGTGTCGCGTCGCGACACGTGAGCCGTTCCAGGCGACGTGAGGTCTCAAGCGTCGCTACGCGACGCCATCACCTCCTGCGTTGAACCGTGCCGGCCTTGAAAGGCCGGCCTACCATCAGAGGGTCGCTACGCGACCGCAAACTGGGCATTGGGCACGGAAGTTATTACGTGCCTGTTCCTAACCTGACCCTTTTTCCTCTTCTATTTCTTGTTGACGGCGTCGGACGGGCCGATCTTGCTGATGGTGGCCACGACGGTCTCTCCGCGCTTGAGCACGATACGATCCGGCTTCACTTCAATGTCCTTGTTGCCGTCTCCCAGGCGCAGGGTGTACTCGCCCGAGGCCAACGGCACTTCCGTGCCCGTTTTCTTGTCGATGACCGTGACCTCCTTGCCGTCCTTTTCCACGATTACCTTCACGTCATCGTCATCCGCCACGATTTTCAGCGTGCCCTGGTCGGTTTTCACGTAGATGACCGCCCCCCCCGCCGGGAGAGCAGCCAAGCCGCCCTGGACGGCGCCGGCCATCGACGCGCCGACCGACTCGGCGACCATCGTCTGATCCTTGGCATCAGGCCGGGGAGTCCGAGCCTTTCCGGGTAGCTCTTGTTCGAGGGCTTCAAGAACCTCCACCACCCCCGCAGCCGACGGCGGCCGATCTTCCGGCTTCTTGGCCAGCAACAGCATGATCAGGTCCGACAGGACCGTGGGGATTTCCGGATTGAGCGCGCGCGGCGGCGGTGGCGTGTCCAGAGCGACGGAGGCCAACATGGAAAGAGTGTTTGTCCCCTTGTTCGCCATTTCACCCGTGGCCATGCGGTAAAACACGCAGCCGAGGCTGAACAGGTCCGCGCGGAAGTCCACCACGCCGGCGCGCGTCTGTTCCGGAGCCATGTACGCGGGCGTCCCGACGATGGCCCCCGGTTGCGTCAGGTTGGCGGTGTCCGCTCCCGTCCGGGCGAGTCCGAAATCCAGGACTTTCACACGGCTGCGCTCTCCTTCCAGCCAAATGTTGGCCGGTTTGATGTCGCGATGCACCAGGCCGCGCTCGTGGGCGGCGGCCAGACCCTCGGTTACCTCCCGGCCGATGCGCAGCACTTCCTTCAAGGGCATCTGCTTTTCCCGTTCCAGGCGGGCTTCGAGCGACTCGCCTTCGAGAAACTCCATGGCAAGATAGGGGGTGCCGCGGTCTTCACCGACCTGGTGAATGGTGACGATGTGATGGTGTTTGATCGAGGCGGCCGTCCGGGCCTCACGCAGAAAGCGCTTTTTGGCGGCGGTGCCGGAAATGTAGGTCGGCAGCATGGCCTTCAGGGCCACCATGCGCTGGAGGTGCGGATCTTCGGCCTGAAAGACGACGCCCATGCCGCCGGAGCCTAGCACCTTCTGGATCCGATACGGCCCGAGTCGACCGATCTCGTCCGGCCGCTCCGGCGGAGCCAGGAAGGCGTAGGATTCTGCGGCATTCACGCCTGAAGTGTTCGCTGCGGATTTTTTTAAGCCGTCCGTGGTCGTGGCCCCGAGTGCGCCCGCCAGGGGGTCGCGCGCGGCGCGGTCAGCCGACGACGCGCTGGTTGTCATGGTGTCGTCATTGGCGCTCGCCTGGGTCGCTGGATGCAGTTCCTTGAGGCGCTGGATGAACCGACCGATCGCTTCCTGGCGCGACGAAAAGTCGCCAGGAATGGGTGTGTGCATGGCTTCAATCAAGGTGTCCAGGGCCGGGAGCGCCTGAAGCGTGCGGAAGCAACCTTCGCACTCTTTCAAGTGTTCCTCGAAGGCCAGGGCTTCCGCTTCGGAACATTTGCCCAGGGCGAAGTGTTGCAGATCGCCGGTATCCGGACAATTTGAAAGGCGCGTCATGACGAACTCCTTCCAATCGTTTCCGCAGGCGTCTCCCTTCCGCGAGCGATGCGTGAAGAAGAAGCGTGCGGCGGCTGGGAAAATCAAAGGGGGAAAATCAAAGGGGACATTCATCTTTTTGCTTGCAGGTCGGCGGTTGAAAAAGATGAATGTGTCCCCTTGTTTCCTCTGCGTCCTCTTTTCATTTCCCTCTTTTCATTTCCAAGCAGCGCCCTCGGCCTTGATGATAACGGCTGTCAGGTCGTCTTCAAGGCGGTGTCCGGAGAAGTCACCCACGGCGGCGAAGAGTGCTTCAAGGATTTCATCTGGCGTCTCTTGCTGGTGCTTCCGAACGATACCGAGCGTGCGTTCCAAGCCGAATGGTTTCCCAGCCGACGAACCTGCCTCCACGATCCCATCGGTATACAGAAAGACCAGTTCACCCGGCTCCAAGGTGAGCGCTGGCCCCGCCAGCAGGGCGGCGGCGATACCATGCCGAACAGTATTGGGGTCAGGTTCATTTGTCGCCCTCAACAAATGAACCTGACCCCTTATATCGTTCCCTTATATCGTTCGGAGTATTCGCCGCCGTTTCACCTGCCATTCTTCGCCTTCGGCGGGGGCAGCTTGAAGTCCTCAAACGGGCCGAACACGGCGGCGACATCGAGCGCATCGACGGCGAGGATGGCATGATCCTTCGTCGTCAGACGCTGGATCAAAAGGGTCAAGGTGGCCGTGTAGGGCACGACCGCAGGCGACCCCGACTGTCCACCTTGGAGGCGTCGCGGGAGGTCAATGACGATGAGAGGCTCGTTCAAGTCCTCGCCGTAAGGGTACTCGGCGGCCTTCGCCACGCCGCCGACATCCGCGAGCAGCACGACCCGAGTTCCCGGAGTCTTAGTGATGCCGACGAGAACCCTCTGCACGTAGCCAGTCAGCTCGCACGGGTCAGGAATCTCCAGGGGGATGTGAAAGCCAGCCACCTTCTCGGCGTGCAGACCCTGCTCTAGCCCGTCGGTGCCGAGACTAAGCACGAGCGTGGGAAACACGAGGGCAAACTCGTTCCCGTTCTTCGTAAACTCGAAGTTTGCCTGGTCCCCATCCTTGGGCGGCAACGGTTGCGGGTTGAGGAGTACGGCCTCCCCCCAAGTCACCCGACCGATTTGTGCCATCTCAAGTCTCCTTCTATTGGTTCACAGACACGAAAAGGTGTCAGGAACCTTTTCGCGGCGATTCCGGTGAGAAAGGTTCCTGACACCTTTTCTCCTATTTGAGCCACTTTGCCTGAGAAAACACTGGCGGGCAAGCCGCCAGTGCTACCCGCCCGCCAGCGCCACCCGCCGGTCAGACGTTCGTCTTCACGGTCATTTGGTACGCAACACGGAAGATCGCCGCGTTTTGGACACTGATTTCGGCGGACACCCGAAGCCCGCGCCCCTCTGGGCGAAAGAACACCTTCGTCTTGTTGATGTCGATGACGGAAAATGCGCCATTGAACTTCACGCCGTTGAAACTCGTCGGCGTGATTGTCAAGCCCATCGGCCCAACGATCTGACTCTCGTCCAGGTCGGAGTCCGAAGGATCAAATTGAAGCTGGTCTGTCACAGTTTGATCATCGCCGCTCCTCATTTCGAAATCGACGACACCGCTGTAGAGGAACATGACGGTGGCCCCGTCGATTTCGGGAACGATCCGAACGTCCACCCGTTGGTTGTCATGCACCCGACCGATTTGTGCCATCTCAAGTCTCCTTCTATTGGTTCACAGACACGAAAAGGTGTCAGGAACCTTTTCGCGGCGATTTCGGTGAAAAAGGTTCCTGACACCTTCTCCCGGCGCTGTCCATCTACCTCTTCAATGTGGCGGAGGGGATCGTTTCGAAACAAAAAAAGGAGGCGCCAGGCGGAATTGCGGCGCTGTGAGCGCTCAACCTCGGTCGGGGACAGGACTTCGGGTGGAAGAGAAGCTTCTGCCCGCGCAGCAAAAAAAGGCGCCCGCGGAGGATGGTGGGCGGTAGCGCCTCGGGCGCGCCGCCGGTTAGAGCCAATCAGGGAAGAGGCCGCTCTCGCGCAAGCGCCGACGTAACCGATGCAGGCGAACGCGCAGGAGATCGGGGTCGAGGCCCAACTTGCGTGCGCTGGCTGCCGTGCTGTAACCTTGCCAGCGCAGCAGGATGAGTGCTCTCTCCACCTCGTCCAGACTGCGACAGAGGTGTTGCAACTCGTCCTGGATCTCGGCCGTGCGCGCGGGATCCTCCTCGCTGCCGGCGTGGCAGCCGAGAACCTCTTCCACCCGCTCGGGGGCCACCTCGTTGCCGAAGTGCTGGCGCCGCCTCTCGGCCTCGCGCCAGACGCGGCTGATCTTGCGCCGCACGATCGTTACCGTCAACCCGATCAGGTTTTGCAGGCTGGCAATGTCGAACTTATTGTGCCGCAGTCCGAGTATCAGGCACCGGTGCACCGATTGCACCAGGTCGCTCGAATCG
>JBBQPD010000337.1:0-6606 GCA_038331535.1 Gemmatales bacterium
ATCGTGGCCGGCAGGAGGAACGTTCCTGCGTGATGATTCAGTATGTGGCCGGTATCCGGGATCGCCCGCTGTGGCCGGGACTGACAACGGTCGGCATGTGCCGCCGCCAGCGGACGATCAACGGCGAGACCAGCAACGAGGTCTGGTATTTCATCGGCAGTCGGCGCATGGGTGCTCGCCGTTATGCCGAGGTCTTGCGCAAGCACTGGAGCATCGAGAATAACTTGCATTGGCAATTGGATGTTAGTTTCAGCGAAGATGCCAGCCGAATTGAGAACCGCTACGGAGCGGCGAACTTCGCCCTGTTACGCAAGATGGCGTTGAATCTGCTCAAGCGGCATCCACGCAAGGACAGCATCGCTCGCAAACGCAAACACGCGGCCCTGGACACGGAGTTTCTCGGGGATACGCTGGCCGGAGCCAACAAGCTGGAGGAGATTTGATGCGTTCGCCCTGGCGTCAGATTCCGATTCTTCAACAATTTCCAACTTGATTATTTGATACTCGGCTTCGAGATACTCCTGCAATTCCACCAGCAATTCCGGCGCGGTACACGACACCTCCAGACGCAACCAAACTGCCAATTTGTAGTCATAGGATTTTGCCACAGATCACCTCTTGGCTACCGAGCAGGTTAAAAACTCCAACCGGCGCCGGCCAGAATGGTGGGAAAACCGGGAAATGTCAGTTCATCCTTCCTCAAGGTATAGGAACCATTGCGTTGGCTGGGTCCACAACAGTAATACTCTCGCCAACCGCGTATCGACTGAAATCGCCTACGTTGAAGGTCAAGATTCGCTCCATCCCGTGTACTTTCATCACAGCAACGAGGCGAGCGTCGTGCGCCTGTTTCCCAGAGACGTTGTAGAGCGCCGCAATGCGTTCCCATTCCTTGAAAATAGCCGTCGTCTCCGGCAAGAGCCGGAAAACCGCCTTGAAGTTGACAACTTCCGCAGCGGCTAGCGTCGGAGTCAGGCCCAGACTGTTGACTGCAGTCGGGCGCGTTGCGACTGTCCAAAATTCGATCAGGTTCTGTGGGGCGACGCAAAGTTCCGCGCCGGCGCCGGTGAGCTGCTGCAACGCACGATGTGCCGTGGTGTGCATCGGATGCCCGCTCTCGACACTTCGTAGCAACACATTCGTGTCAACCAGGTAAGCCCTGGATGAACTCGGGCCGGCGGAACTCACAGACCTCGCCCTTCATAAATGCTTTCTCGTGATACAGCCTCGTCCGACAGCGGCGGCAGTCCCGCCCGAGCGCGCGTATCATAAGAGCCGATTCTGGCCAGCGCTGCGAGACGTGCCGCAATGTCGGCCTGTCGCACGGTCGAATCACCTTCGATACCGTGGCGTGCCGCCTGGGCTAACATTGCTGCCGCGCACTCGGCGACGCTCTGACCCGTTCGCTGCGCCTGTTTTTCCAGCACGCGCTCAACATCGGGAGCTAACTCAATGGTCAGGGTCATGACGATGCCTCCTGTCCTCGCGCCGCATCACGGCAGCCGACCGAGTATTGAGAATGTAGTGAATCACGTCGCCCTCCCGCCGTCAAGCGCCGTGTCCGCTATCGGCTTCTCGTTCTGTGGCGTAGCGTCGGAACGCGGCATCCCTGCGCTCCCCCTATCGTGTCGCGGCTAATCGTCGCTTGCAGTCCCCGGCAAATCGGTTACGCTTGGTCGATACGAAAGGGGGTCTCTCGTGCCACGTACCGTCATCGTCCTGTGTTGCCTCGGTCTCGCCGGCGCTGCGGTGCTGTCGCGCCCCGTCGAGAAGCCGGCCGCGACAACGGAACTCCATCGCAGTCCGATGGACGTGACAATCCTCCCCGACGGCAAGCGAGCACTCACCGCCAATTACACCGCCGACAGCGTCTCGCTGATCGACCTCGACGCCGGCAAGGTGCTTGCCGAGGTTCCCTGTGGCCGCAAGCCCGTCGCCGTCGTCCGCTCGGCCGACGGTCGGCGCGCCGCCGTCAACAATAACTGGTCCGACAGCGTTACTTTGTTCGACGTGAGCGAGACGGGACTGAAGATCGTCGCCGAGGTCGTCGTCGGCCGGTTGCCGCAGGGCGTCGTCTTCGCGCCGGATGGGCGGAAACTCTATGTGGCCGCCGGCAACGAGATTGTTGAGATTGACTGGGCTGGCCGTCGTGTAGCCCACCGCTGGGAGGCGCCCGGCCTGCCGCGCTGCGTCGCGGTGTCCGCCGATGGCCGACTCGTAGCCGCCGTCAGCGATCGCTTGGGCGAAGTGCGCCTCTGGGATGCCGACAGCCGCAAACTGCTCGGCGAGCGCGTCATCGACGAAGGCTTTAACCTGCGCGGCCTGACCTTCACCCCCGACGGCGACGCGCTCGTCTTCGCCCATCTCATCAACAAGGGCAAGAACGTCTCGCTGCGGAACATCGAGGAAGGCTGGCTCATGGGCAGCCGCCTGTCGCGCGTCCCGATCAAGGACGGGTCTCTCGCCGAGTCGGAGCGCATCGCCCTGGACACGCGCGGCGCCGCCGTCGGCGATCCGCACGGAATTGCGTTCGGCGACGCTGGCCGCACCCTCGCCCTCACCGCTGCCGGGACGCAAGAGCTGATCCTGTTCCGTTCCGCGTCGCTGCCCTGGAACGCTGGTGGCGATCCCGGCGACCTCATCGACTCGTCTCTGGCTCTCAATGACGGCAAGATGCGCCGTCTGGCGCTCGGCGGCCGGCCGATGGGAATCGCTATCACGCCCGACGGCAAGACCGCCGCCGTCGCCAACTACCTCCTCGACGCCGTGCAGGTCATCGACCTGGCCGCGGGACGTATCGTGCGCACGGTGCCGCTGGGCGGGCCGCGCCAATTGTCATCGGCCCGGCGCGGCGAGGCCCTGTTCTACGACGCCCGCCGCTCGCACCATCGCTGGATGAGCTGCGCGACCTGCCACATCGATGGCCACACCAACGGCCAGAACTTCGACACGCTCAACGACGACTCCTACGGCAACCCGAAGGTGACGCCGACGCTGCACGGCGTTACGCGCACCGGCCCCTGGACGTGGCACGGCTGGCAGACCGACCTCGGCACCGCCGTGGAGAAGTCGTTTACCGAGACGCTGTTCGGCCCCAAACCAACGGCGGAAGAGGTGCGCGACGTGGTCGCCTTCCTGGGAACGCTCGACCACCCGCCGCGGCCGGCGATCTCGAAAGAGCGACTGGAACTGGTGGAGCGCGGCCGCGTCCTGTTCGAGGGCAAGGCCCGCTGCGTCCGCTGCCATGCCGGGCCGGACTACACCACGCCGCGCAACTACGACGTGAAGCTGGAGCCGGATGGCAGTCCGTTCAAACTCTGGAACCCACCGTCGCTGCGCGGCCTGTCAGACCGCGGCCCTTATCTGCACGACGGCCGGGCAACGACGCTCGACGAGGTGCTGCGCGTGGACCATGCCCCCGAAAAGCTGGGGGGTTCCGAACTGACCCCCGCCGAGCGCGCCGACTTGATCGAGTTTCTGCGGTCGTTATGATCCTGGTTTAGTGTTTACGTTCCGCGCAAACGGAGTTCCGAAGATGCTGCATCGCCGCGATGCCATGATGCGTCTGGGACAGCTCGGCCTCGGGACGCTCACCTTGCCGGGCCTTCTCTCCGCCGAGCAGGTCAGGCCGGCGCGCCGCGCTCGGGCACGCTCGTGTATCTACCTGTTCCTGTGGGGCGGCCCGCCGCAGCAGGACCTTTGGGATCCGAAGCCCGCGGCCCCCGACGGCATCCGCAGCCTGTTCGCGCCCATACACACCAACGTTCCCGGCCTCGATATTTGCGATCAGATGCCGCGCCTGGCCCGGCTCATGGACAAGGTCGCCGTCGTCCGCTCGCTGACGCACGACAGCAACGACCACGAACCGTCCGTCTATCGCATGCTGACCGGCAAGTACGACATGCCGTTCGCCGTGCCGCGCAATCAGCGTCTGCGCTCGCACTTCCCGTTCGTCGGCTCGGTGGTGGCGCAGCTCAGCGAAGCGGGCAACATGCCAGCCTGCGTGACCATCCCGCGGCCCATCGGTCACGACGGCGTCACCTATGCCGGTACGCACGCCGGCTTCCTCGGCCCGCGCTGCGACCCGATGGAGGTGAAAGAGGCTCCGAACTCGGGAGCGCAAGCCGCTCACGCCATGTCGCTGCCGGCGGACATGGACGCCGCCCGCCTGCGCGCCCGGCGCGGACTGCTCAACCTGCTCGACGATCAGGACCGCCGCTTGCAAGACGCGCGGGCGGCCGAGGGGCTGGGCGGCTACTACGAGCAGGCCTTTCGCATGCTTGCCTCACCGGCCGCGAAGAACGCCTTCAACCTGAACCTGGAGCCTGCCGCCGTGCGCAATCGCTACGGCCGCAATGAATACGGCGAGAGTTTGCTCCTGGCGCGCCGCCTTGTCGAGGCCGGCGTCCGCCTCGTCTCGACGACCTGGATGTACATCTTCCCCAACGGCCGGGTGTCCAACGTCTGGGACAACCACGCCGGCCTCGGCATCCACGGCGCGAAGACGGGCTACGACCTCCTGAAAAGCCCCGTCTGCATCCCGCCGCTCGACCAGGGCTTGTCGGCGCTGCTGGAAGACCTGACCCAGCGCGGCCTGCTCGATGAGACGCTCGTGGTGGTCGCCGGCGAATTCGGACGGACGCCGAAAATTAACAAGGATGGCGGCCGCGATCACTGGGGCGCGTGCCAGTCTGGCCTGCTGGCCGGCGGCGGCATCCGCGGCGGCCAGGTTCACGGCGCGTCCGACGCCCAGGCCGCCTACGTCAAGGATCGCCCGGTGGCGCCGGAAGACCTGCTGGCGACCGTCTACCACGCCTTCGGGCTGCCGCCGGACGCGGAGATTCACGACCGCGAAAATCGCCCGTATCGCATCAGCGACGGCCGTCCGCTAACCGGCCTCTTCGGTTGAGTCGCGTTTTTCCAAACATCGCGATTGCGTCATTCCGCCGGACGCGATACGCTCCGACAGTACCAGCCGGACCCTGCCCTCCCTCCCGCCGACCCGCGTAAGGAACCAACTTATGCTCACCATCTTCGGCCAGCCGGACAAACACCAGCGTTTCTGCGATGGCACGACGCGCCGCAACTTCCTGAAGATCGGCGGCCTTGGCCTCGGCGGTCTGTCTCTGGCCCAGCTGCTAGCGGCGGAAGCGCAAGCGGGAGCGGGTTCCTCGCACAAGTCGGTCATCATGATTTACCTGGTCGGTGGACCGCCGCATCAGGATATGTTCGACCTCAAGCCGGAAGCGCCGAAAGAGTACGCCGGGCCGATGAAGCCGATCAAGACCAACGTGCCCGGCATCGAAATCTGCGAGTTGATGCCGCGCCTCGCCGGCATGATGGACAAGCTCGTGCCGATTCGCTCGCTGATCGGCGCCCAGAACGACCATTCGGCGTTCCAGTGCTACACCGGCCGCGTGCCGACGAAGAACCAGATGGACTGGCCACAGTTCGGCTCGACCGTGGCCAAGCTGCAAGGACCGGCCGTCGCCGCGGTGCCGCCGTTCGTCAGCGTCTGTTACACCACCACGCATGGCCCGTACAACGAGCCGGGGCCGGGCTTCCTCGGCATCTCGCAGTCTCCGTTCCGGCCGATGGGTCCGGTCCGCGACGACATGACGCTCAAGGGCATCAACCTCGATCGGCTGAACGACCGCCGGGCACTGCTCGCCGGCATGGACAACTTCCGCCGCGAGCTGGACGCCGGCGGCACGGCTAAGGGCATGGACGCATTCACCAACCAGGCGCTTCAGGTTCTCACGTCGTCGAAGCTGGTCGATGCCCTCGATCTGTCGAAGGAAGACCCGAGGGTCGTGGCCCGCTACGGCACCGGCGATCCGAAGAAGTTCATGGACGAGAACGGGGCACCGCGCGTGCCGCAGAGTCTGCTGTTGGCCCGGCGCCTGGTCGAGGCCGGCGCCCGCGTGGTCACGCTGAACTACAGCAAGTGGGACTGGCACGGCGGGGCGAACAATTTCATCTTCCAGCGCGAGGCGGAGGACTTCCCCGTCTTCGACCAGTGCGTCAGCGCCCTCGTCGAGGACCTACACCAGCGCGGCCTGGACAAGGACGTGACGGTGGTCATCTGGGGCGAGTTCGGCCGCACTCCGCTCATCAGCAAACAGGTCGGCCGCGACCACTGGCCGCGCGTCGCCTGCGCCCTGTTGGCCGGCGGCGGCATGAAGACGGGCCAGGTGATCGGCGCCACTGACCGCCTCGGCGGCGAGGCGGTCAAGCGCCCGGTCACCTTCGCGGAGGTGTTCGCCACGCTGTATCACAATCTCGGCATCGACGTGAGCAAGGCGACGATTACGGATTTGAATGGCCGGCCGCAGTATCTCGTCGATGCGGGGGCAGAGCCGATCAAGGAATTGGTGTGATTCGATCTCTGAACTTTACCGCAAGATGCAGCGAAGTTCAGCCGAGTTCTTGCTGAGAGCTAATAGCTAATAGCTGTCAGCTCTCAGCAAGACTGGCCTTGTGTGGTGGCGAACTCGTTGCGATTTGGCCGCGATCACCGATACTCGTACCCGACATGTAACGTGATCCGCCCATCGGGCAAGCGGCGAATCTCGGTGATATGTACCGCCAGCCCGCCACCCAGCG
>JBBQPD010000338.1:0-6598 GCA_038331535.1 Gemmatales bacterium
TCCCTGACGGTCGCGGCTCGTGAGAGCCTTTCGTGCCGACGTTCATCGAAGCCGAGGTGCTTGATGGCCACTGTGACGTTTAGCCTGATCGTGCTCCGCTCCGCCGAGATGGACCGCGCCGCCCGTTTCTATGCTTTGTTAGGGATCGAGTTCCAGCGCGAGCAACATCAAAGTGGGCCGGAGCATCTCGCGGCACAAGTCGGTGAAGCGGTGCTGGAGATCGATCCGCAGGTCGGAGCGGCGGATTCCGATAGCGTGCGCCTTGGCTTCCGAGTACCCTCGGTAGAGATTGTCATGGAAGCAGTGCGTCTAGCGGGAGGGACCGTGGTGACTTTGCCTCGGCGCAGCTCTTGGGGCTACCGTGCGGTATTAGCCGATCCAGACGGGCGGCGAGTCGAGATCACTGAGGCGGAACACGCCCAACCGGGAATTCGAGCAGACAAGCCACTCGATTGACGGTTTGTCGTGAGACGCGAACGAAATGTGCGAGGTACGTTCACCGTGTCCGTATTATCCTGCCGTTGCGTCCGATTTCTTGTGGCGATTCACTGTGTCGCGGCTGGGATTCTGTCTCATTCGACCGGTGTAATTCGTGCCGAACCGAAACCCTTATCAGCCGAGCCGAGTGAAGAAACCTGGTGGTCCCTCCGCCCTCTGGCCAAACCTTCGCCGCCCGCGGTCACTCTACCCGGCTACGAGAACTGGCCACGCACATCCATCGATCACTTCATCGTCGCGAAACTCAAGGAAAAGGGTCTCCGTCCCTCCCCGGAAGCGGACAAACGCACTCTCTTACGTCGCCTGTCCTTCGACCTGCTTGGCATGCCGCCGACGCCAGAGGAACTGGACGCCTTCCTCGCGGACACCTCGGCCGACGCTTACGAGAAAGTCGTCGATCGCTTGCTGGCGAGTCCGCACTACGGCGAACGGCAGGCACGGCACTGGATGGACCTCGTTCACTTCGCCGAGACGCACGGCCACGACCAGGATCGGCCGCGGCCGAATGCTTGGCCCTATCGCGACTACCTCATCCGCTCTTTCAACGCCGACAAGCCGTATGCCCGATTCGTGCAGGAGCAGCTGGCGGGAGACGTGCTGTTTGCCGGCGACGCGGACGGTATCGTCGCCACTGGTTTTCTGGCCGCTGGCCCCTGGGACGAAAGCTCCTTGTTGAACGTCATGGAGGACACCGCGGATAAGAAGGTCGCACGGCTTCTCGACCGCGACGACATGGTGACGACGACGCTCTCAACGTTCCTCAGTACGACCGCGCATTGCGCCCGTTGTCACGATCACAAGTTCGACCCGATCTCCATGAAGGATTATTACGCCCTGCAAGCGGTGTTCGCCGGCGTGGACAAGGCGGAGCGCCCCTACGATGCCGATCCGCAGACCCTGCGCCGGCGCCAGGACTTGCTGAAGGCGAAGGACCGACTTGCCTCTCTGCGCAACACGAGCGATGCGTCGCTGCTGACGTCGGAGGCGCGGGCCGAGGTCGCGACGTGGGAGAAGGAATTGGCAGGCAGAGCGCTGCGCTGGACGCCGCTTGATGCCTTGTCCGCCGAGTCGGCGAACGGTGCGACATTGACGAAGCTGCCCGACCTGTCGCTGCGATCGGGAGGAAAACGGCCGGAAACGGACGTCTACACCGTCGTCGCGTCCACGGACCTGGAAGGCATCACCGGCATTCGGATAGAGGTGATGACGGACGACGCCTTGCCGCATCACGGGCCGGGCCGGCAGGACAACGGCAACCTTCATCTGAACGAATTCAAGGTGCGCGTCGGCTCGAAAAACGCGCCCGCAGACGCCAAGCCTGTCTCGCTTCAGAACCCGACCGCGGATTTCAACCAGGACGGCTGGACGGTTTCCCATGCCGTTGACGGTAACACCAAGACGGCCTGGGGCATTTATCCGATGGTTGGCCAGGCGCACCGTGCGGTCTTCGAACTGAAAGAACCGGTCGGCGGCCCAGGCACAGTGCTAACGTGCCTGCTGGAGCAGACGCACGGCGGCGGCCATCTCATCGGCCGGTTCCGGTTATCCGTCACGACAGCGCCACGGCCCCTCTCCGCCGGCGCGGACTCCATTCCCGACACGGTCAGCGCCCTCCTCGCCGTCCCCTCCGAGAAACGAACCGACCGCCAGCAGGCCGAGTTGAGCCTCTTTGTGTTCAGCCACCGTATTGAGAAAGAACTCGCCGCCCTGCCCGCCCCGCGCATGGTGTATGCCGCCGCCCATGACTTCAAACCCGAGGGCAATTTCCGCCCTGCCCCGACGCCGCGTCCGATCTTTGTCCTCAAACGCGGCGATGTGGGGAAGCCGCAAGACGAGGCCAGACCGGGGGCGTTGACGTGCGTGCCGGGGTTGGAGGCGCGCTTCCGTCTCGCCGATCCGAACGCCGAGGGCACCCGCCGCGCGGCACTGGCTCGCTGGGTCAGCGACCCGAAAAATGTTCTCACCTGGCGGTCCATCGTCAACCGCGTCTGGCAGCACCACTTCGGCCGGGGCATCGTGGACACGCCGAGCGACTTCGGGCGCATGGGGACGCCGCCGACGCATCCGGAATTACTCGATTACCTGGCGACGACCTGTCTCGAAGAGGGCGGCTCGCTGAAAAGCCTGCACCGCTCGATCGTGACCAGTTCCGTCTACCGTCAAACGTCGCGCCACGAAACGAAGGCGGCGGCGGTCGATGGGGACAACAAGTTTCTTTGGCGGATGAATCGGCTGCGCCTCGACGCCGAGTCCGTGCGCGACGCGGTACTGCTCGCGGCGGGCAAGCTCGACCGCACGACGGGCGGCCCCTCGGTGAAACAGTTCGTCGAGCGTCCGGGCATTCACGTCACGCCGTCGCTGGACTATGAAGCGTTCGACCCGGATCGCCCGGAGGCGCGGCGCCGCAGCGTCTATCGTTTCGTCTTCCGCACGGTCCCGGACCCGTTCTTCGACGCACTCGACTGTCCGGACGCCTCGCAGCTGACGCCGGCGCGGAACGAATCGGTGTCGGCGCTGCAAGCGCTCGCGCTCCTCAACAACCGCTTCATGGTGCGCATGAGCGAACACGTCGCCGCACGCGCGGCTCAAGGAAACTCTGAGGTTGCGCAGCAAGTAAGCGCGGCGTACCGGTTGACGCTGGGGCGCGAGCCGACAGCGATCGAGCGCAAGACAGTGGCGGACTATGCCGCGAAGCACGGACTGGCGAATGCCTGTCGCATGTTGCTGAATTGCAATGAATTCGCGTTCGCGAATTGAATGACGAAACGGCAGCCTCTGCTTTGGCTAAAAGCTGATAGCTGTTAGCTAATAGCTCTCAGCCAATTCCTCTGACTTCTGCGCGTCGGAAGGATTGGAGCAACGTAACGCAACACGTCCCTGCTTTCCGAACGCTCTAATGCATTCCGTACACACGCTGCCAGATGCCGTACAGGCGGCACCAGTCGTTCGGACCAATCTCGACGCCAAAATACGGGGCGAACGCTCCTTCCTCCCTGCCTATCTCGAACTCCTTGATATAGCGTCGAATACTCGCCTTTGGACATCCGGTAAGGTGTTGTATCGTGTCGATGTCGGCGCCGCGGACGTGCAGGGCTAGAACCATGTGCGGCTTACCCTTACCAATGCGGCGCGGCTCGCTCAGGAAGCGATACGGAGCCATCAGGTAGCGCGTCGCTTCACCAATCGCTTTCGTCCTTCGCAGCGATAGTCCCACGCGCGGCGTACACAACAGTTCACGCCTTGTGTCGAACTCGGCAAAGCGGAGTGACAACGGGTTGTCATCCTGCCAGGCGCGGCGGCCGACAATGGCTCGGTCCAGCGCCGCGACGCTCTCGGCACCGGTCGCGTCCAACAAGTGATCGACGCAAAGCGACGGACCGACGATGACGCTCCCATCTGGTTTCCTCAGGCTGCGAATCAGGATGCCCCCGTACGACGTGCCATTCCCGAACGTCAGATCGACGCCTTTGAAACTGCCCCCGCGGTAGACTCCGTGCGTGCGGTGAAAGTACCAGCAGCCGCAGTGGAGGGTGGTCGAATCGCGGTGCGGAAACGGGTCGAGATGGTTCGGGTTGTGGAGATAAAACTCGACCTCGATTAGACGGTAGGCCTGCCGGGCGACGACCAACTCGCAGCCGTTGAGGAGGCGGTCCGCGACGACGGCGAACCAGCCACCGACAGGGCCGGGAGCCGCCAGATCTTCGGGAATTTGTAGCAAAGCCGGCCAGTCTGTCATGATGATTCCTGCTGTGCGGGCTAGAGAGCTTTGATAGGAACGATCGCGCAAGCCGGCCTGTCAGTGGACCTGGCCTCTCCTCCTGTTACACTGAAGTCGATCCCCAGAAGCCGCGCCGCAAGAAACGGCGTCACGGATTCAGACGAAAAGGCACACCATGTTTGGTTATCACGGCCGGTACTTGCGAATCGACCTGACGAGCGGCGGGTCCGACTGGGTGCCGCTGTCCGAGGAAATACTGCGCCGCTTTATCGGCGGGGTCGGACTGGCGACTTACCTCATGCACCGCGAGGCGCCGGTCGGCGTCGATCCGTTTTCACCCGAAGCTCCGTTGATCTATTGCCTCAGCCCGCTCGTCGGCACGCCGCTGACCACGTCGGCCAAGTTCGCCGTCGTCGCCAAGTCGCCATTAACCGGCCGGCTCAACGATGCCCTCTCGTCGTCGCACTTCGCCCTGGCCGCGAAAAAGGCGGGCTTCGACGCTCTCGTGCTCGTCGGCGCCTGCTCTGCTCCGTCGATCCTGGTAATCGACGAGGGTCGGGAGCGCGTCGAACCGGCCGGCGACCTGTGGGGACTGCCTGCCGACGAGGCCGGCTCCCGCCTGCGCGAACGCCTCGGCCCGGCGTATCACAGTGCGATCATCGGGCCGGCGGGCGAGCGCCTGGTGCGCTTCGCCACGATCAGCCACGAGAATCGCCACGCCGGACGCGGAGGCCTCGGAGCCGTGATGGGGTCCAAGCGTCTCAAGGCGGTGGCCGTCGCGGGCACCCAGCGCGTCGAGGTCGCCGATCCAGCCGCCGTCATCGCTGCGGCGAAAGACCTATCTCAGCGCTCGTTCGGCCCGGCGACAGCGAAGTATCGCGAATTGGGCACGGTGGCGAACCTGCTGACGTTCAACCGCCTTGCCGCGCTGCCGACGCGCAACTTCCAGCAAGGCACCTTTGAGGACGCGGCGGCCCTGTCCGGCGAAGCGCTCAACGCGGCGCACCGCGTCGCCCGCCGCTCCTGCGCCGCCTGCACCATCGGCTGTGAGCACATCTACGCCAGTCCGGACGGCGAGGTTCGCCTCGAATACGAGAGCCTGTTTGCGCTCGGCCCGCTGTGCGGCGTCGGCGACCGTGAGGCGGTGCTGCGCGCGGCAAAATTGTGCGACCGGCTCGGCATCGACACGATCTCCGCCGGGGCGACCGTCGCCTTCGCCATGGAATGCGCGGAAAAAGGCCTGCTGCACGAAGACGGCCTGCGTTTCGGCAACGCCGCGAAGATGCTGGAGATGCTGGAACGCATCGGCCGCCGCGACGGTCTGGGCGACCTTTTGGCCGAGGGGACGCGGCGCGCGGCGGCGGCGATTGGCGGCGCGGCGCCCGACTTCGCCCCCCACGTCAAAGGGTTGGAGCTGCCCGGTTACGAGCCGCGCGCTTTGCAGGCGATGGCGCTAGGCTTCGCCGTCGGCAGCCGCGGCGCCGACCACAACCGCTCCGGGGCGTATGAAATCGATTTCTCCGCGCAGGCCGATCGCCTGCACGGCTCGCCGGAATCGGCCCGTCTCGCGGTCGAGACGGAGGACCGGGCGGCGCTGATCGACTCGCTCATCCTCTGCAAGTTTCTCCGCGGCGTGTTCCCTGATTTGTTCGCCGAGAGTGCCGAGTTGCTGCGTCATGTCACTGGCTGGGACGTGACCGCGGACGAGCTGCGGCAGACAGCCCGGCGCGTGGTGACGGCGAAAAAGCTGTACAACATTCGCGAAGGCTGGACGGCGGCCGAGGACACGCTGCCGAAACGCTTCCTCGCCGAAGGGCTGCCCACCGGCGTGACAGCCGGCGCCACTCTACCGCGCGAGCGTCTGGAGGCGATGGTGCAGGCCTACTACACGGCCCGCGGTTGGGACGAGGACGGACGTGTCCCGGATTGGGTGGTTGAAGAGTTGGGCTTGGCCGATCTCAGCTTGTTTCACGACAAAGCGCCTTTGTAGGATAGCTCGCAGAGTCGCCGACTGCCACCGCGAGCGGGATGCCAACGTGCAAAACAACGGAGCAACCAATGGCGAGGTCGTGGCCAATCCGCTGACACCGGAGGAGCAGGCCATCCTGACGGAGTTGCAGGAGTGCTTCGACGCGGGCCATGAAGAAATACCGGAGGAGTTCTACGAACGCATGAAGCGAACGTTGATCTGGAGTTGGGACGACCCGGCCTCGATCGAACGGTCCCTGTACTTCATGGCCCATGACCCCTACTATCGCCGCGAATCACGAGCCATTGAGGAGGACTTTGCACGACTGACGCTGCGATCGCTTGAGGAGGAGAAGCGATGAGCCTACAGCGCGGGGAGGTGTACTTTGTCGATCTCGATCCGGTCTTCGGACA
>JBBQPD010000339.1:0-6594 GCA_038331535.1 Gemmatales bacterium
GCCTCGGTACACCAGAAGCAGCCGCCGCCGAAGGTCGCCTGTTGTTGTCCCGGTTTGGGCGGAGCGGCGGTCGCCCCCCCCGGCGGCGGGGGTGCATGTCCCGTATTTCTCGCCCGCCCAGAAAGGATGCCGCGGTACCAAAGAACAGCCGCGACGGCCACGACGAGCAAGGTGAGCGACCATCGCATCATCCTGGAGGACATGATGAACTCCTCTGAACTCCGCGTAAGCTGTCACGAGACCGCCTCATCATATCTGCGGCGAAACGCTTTTACGAGAGGGGAGACTCTCAGGAGCCGCGCACGAAGTAAGCGGGGCGTGTAACCGCTTAATTCGGGCGCGGCTCCTTCAAGCGAAGGCTTGCGACCATCCGCCGGCGGACGTAAGATCGACCGGGTAGAGACTCCTACCAAACGCCAAGAAAGAGAGGACTCCGTGAGGTATTTCGTTTCAATGACGGCGGCCGTGGTCTTGTTCGCCGCGCCGTTGTCGGCCGCCGAAGCTCCCGCGAAGAAGCGCGACGACTCGGCTTCGGAGAAGCTGGGCCTGAAACTTTCGCTCCAGTGCTGGACGTTCAATCGATTGTCGTTCTTCGAGACCGTGGACAAGGCCGCCGAGCTGGGCATCAAGTACCTGGAGATTTTCCCCGGCCAGGCGCTCAAGCCCGGCTCGAAGGAGAAAATCAGCCGCAACATGAACGAGGAGATGATCGCCGAGATCAAGAAGAAGCTGGCCGACGCCGGCGGCCTGAAGTTGGTCGCCTACGGCGTGGACGGCATTCCCACCGACGAGGCGAGCGCGCGGAAAACGTTCGAGTGGTCCAAGACGATGGGCATCGAGGTGCTCGTGACCGAGACCACGCCCAACGACGTGCTGGACAAACTCAGTGCCGAGTACAACATCAAGGTGGCTCTGCACAACCACCCGACGACCTGGCCGCCGGAGGCCGTCCTCAAGGCGTGCAAGGACAAGAACAAACTGGTCGGCTCCTGTTCCGACACCGGCCACTGGATGCGTGCCAAGCTCGTGCCCGCGGAAATGCTGCGCACGCTGGAAGGCCGCGTTCTGCACCTGCACTTCAAGGATCTCGACGAATTCGGCAAGGGCCACGACGTGCCGTGGGGCACCGGCAAGGGCGACCCGAAGGCGATGATGACCGAGCTGAAGCGGCAGGGTTACAAGGGCTATCTCTCCGTCGAATACGAATACGGCGACCTGGAACACCTGAAGGAGAACCTGCCCAAGTGCGTGGCGTTCTTCGACAAAACCGCCGCCGAGTTGGCGAAGTAGTGCATGAGTCGCACGGCGAGTGGCATTGGCTGACAGCTAATAGCTATTAGCTAATAGCTGTCAGCCAAAACAGAGCCTTCAGAATATTTCATTGACCCCCGAGTCATGGAGAGCGCGCTGGTGAAATCTCACGGATTCCCACTGCTGGCTGCCCTTCTCCTCTTCTGCTGCGTTCCATATCTGTCTCAAGCGCGCGAAAAGACAACCGCCTGGCCCGTCGAGGTCGAGAAGGCGCTAACCCGCGCCGGCGAGAATCGCCAGGAGTTGGAGAAAGCGCTTACCGCCGTGCCGGCCGACCAGCGTAAGGGCATGATTTTCCTGATCGCCAACATGCCGGAGACCGATCTGCGCGCGCTCAAGGCCGATTTTTTGCTCGAAAATGTCGAGCTGGCCTACAAGGTGCGCAAGCAGGTGCCGTGGGGTTTGAAGGTTCCGGAAGAACTCTTTCTCAACGACGTGCTCCCCTACGCCAACGTGGACGAGGCCCGGCACGCCTGGCGGAAGGAGCTTTACGAGCTGTGCCTGCCGCTGGTGAAGGACTGCAAAACCGCGGCCGAAGCGGCTCAAGTGTTGAACTCGTCGCTGTTCGCGAAACTCAAGGTCAAGTATTCCACGCAGCGCAAGTTGCCGAATCAAAGCCCAAAGGAGTCGATCGAACAGGGCCTCGCCTCCTGCACCGGGCTGTCGATTATTCTCAGCGACGCCTGTCGCAGCGTGGGCATTCCTGCTCGCCTCGTCGGCACGCCGCTGTGGGCAAACCTACGCGGCAATCACACCTGGGTCGAACTCTGGGACGACGGCTGGCACTTCACCGGCGCCTGCGAGGCCGATCCCAAGGGTCTCGATCGCGGCTGGTTTGTGGGAGACGCCGCCCAGGCCAAAAAAGACTCACCGCAGCACGCCATCTACGCCGCGAGTTTTCGCAAGACGGAACTCGCCTTTCCCCTCGTCTGGGCGCCGAACCACAAGGACGTTCCCGCCGAGAATGTCACCGACCGCTACACGAAAACCGAGACGCCGGTGAAAGCCGGGCTGGAACCGGAGCAGTTACAGCAGATCGAGAAGGAGGCCCTGGCGTTCTTCGGCGCGACCGAGGAGCAACGGGCGAAGTGGTCGTTCGGCGAGAAATTCGATCAGTGGCTGGCGTCGCACGAGGAGGCCGTACGCCAGGCCGTCTGGAAGGCGTACCAGACCGCGCCTATCCATGAGAAGGCGAAAAAGGATTTCGAGGAGAAGCTGGTACGCTCGCAGGACCACGTTAGCCCGTACACGGTGAAGCAAGTCGGCAAGCGGCCCAAGAACGGTTGGCCGCTGGTCATCGCCATGCACGGCGGCGGCGGCCTGCCCGACCGCGACAAGATCAAGGAACTGTACCCGTTCACGCGAACGACCGTCCCGCGCCATCTGACCTGGGAGCCGACCGATTCGGTCCTCAACGATTTCTTCTGGCTGTCAGTAACCCACGCGGCGAAGGGGCAGAGTCTCGACGCGACGGTGCGCGACAACGCGGTGCAGATCACCACGAAGAACGTGAAACAGTTCACTCTCAACCTGGACGGCCGGCTGATCGCCTTCGACAAACCGTTGCGCGTCACGCTCGACGGCACCACGCAAGTCGTAAAGGTTCGCCCGCAGTTCGTGACGCTTTGCCAGTCGCTGCTCCGGCGCGGCGACCCAGCCCTGGCGTATACGTGTCAGATTAGCTTGAACGGCGAGAAGAAGTGAAAGACTCACGAGCCGCGACCGTCAGGGAGCGCTGGCTCCAGCGCTCCCTGACGGTCGCGGCTCGTCAAAGGGCGCGACGACCGAAGCCATCGCAGCCAGCAAGACCTCAATGCGGAGCGGCTTGGTAATGTACTCGTCCATGCTCGATAGAAGACACTTCTCACGGTCGGCGGGCTGGGAATGAGCGGTGAGCGCGATGATAGGCAGATGACGAGTGGTGCCCTGTTCGCTCGCACGGATGTGGCCGGCGGCTTCGAGACCATCCATTTCCGGCATCTGAATATCCATCAACACCAGGTCGAAACTCTCGGTCGACAGCACGCGCAGACATTCCTTGCCGTTGACCGCCAGCACGACGGAGTGGCCGCGCTTCTCCAGCAGCTTCCGGGCGAGCTGCTGGTTGATGGGATTGTCTTCGACGAGCAGGATGCGCAGCGCACGTCCAGGCTCCATGAGAGTCCTCGTGAGAGAGTCGGGGTGATCGCGGCCTTCGCCTACCGCCCTGTCCGAGCGGCGCCGAATGAGTCCGAGTTCGCCCGAAACAGTAGTTGTCGCACATCAGGTTTGTAGCACAAATCCGGACCCCGAGTTTGCGTCAGGACCACCTGCGAGAAGTGGACGGTATCGGAAGTGTCTCGCTGAATATTCGCAACCCAGGCCGCTTCCTGCACATCATCGCAGCCACTGCTCCGATAAAAACCATTTTAGCCGCGCGCGTCCCGCGAACCCTGGTCGCAGGCGATCAAGATTGGCCGTACAGGAATGATTTTCCTTTTCGCAAATTTTATGCTGGCATTGCGCTTTGTCGGTGTGTACAAAATTTCAAAATGGCCGACACAAACGGGACATCGGATGCGCTCACGCGATGAAGCGAAGAGACTGCGGATAGCATCAACGGGCGTCGGGAAGATTGCCCAGGAGAAACGAGACCTCGCTGCTGGATCGTCTGATCCCTGCTCTCCGAGCATCAGTGCGCTGCGAGATGTGACGCGCTCTTCTTCTTCACACACACTCAATCCGCGGCAAGGTCGCCAGAGCGGAACTTGTGGCGACCGCCTTGCGCGCGTCGTGGCTTTTCTTTCATTGACGATTCATAAAGGGTTAACACCCTCCTACTCTCCAACTGAGGATCACACCAATGTTCAAGTGGTTCCTAAAGCAGTTGCGAAATTCCACTCGTCTCAGCCGCTCCGCTCGCAGGACGAACAAGCAAGCACCGCCTCGTGTGGAACTGCTCGAAGACCGCATCACTCCGAGTTTCAGCCCCGGCCCCGGCTCACCGCTCGCCCTCGGCGCGAGCGCGCATCCGCAATCCGTGGCGATCGCGGACGTGAACGACGACGGCAAACTCGACCTCGTCACCGCCAAGAATAATGCCTCAGGCCAGGTTAGTGTGCAGCTGGGCTTGGGCGGCGGCGCCTTTGGCAGCGCAACCAACTTCAACGTCGGCACGAACCCCTACTCCGTGACGATCGGGGACGTCAACGGCGACGGCAGACCCGACCTGGTCGTGGCCAATCTCGGGAGCGGCAACGTCAGCGTCCTGAAGGGTACGGGCACCGCCGCTCTCTTCAACCCCGCGACCGTCGTGAGTGCGGGCAATGGACCGATTTCCGTAGCCATTGCGGATGTAAACTCGGATGGCAATCCCGACCTGCTCGTAGCCAACATAAACAGTAGTAACGTCAGTGTTCTGCTCAATACCGGTGGTGGTTTCTTCGGCCTCAACGGTAACGTTCCTACCGGCGCGAATCCGTCGTCCGTGGCGGTGGCAGACATCGACCGCGACGGCAAACTCGATCTGGTCACCTCCAATAGCGGAGCCACCACGATCAGTCTTCTAAAGGGCAATGGCAACGGCACTTTCCAGGGGGCAACCTCTTTCGCCGCCGGCTCTAATCCTTCTTCTGTGGCGATCGCGGACGTCAATGGCGACGGCAAACTCGACCTGGCGGTCGCCAACTTTGGTGTTGTCGGTGGCGCCAGCGGTGGCGTGAGCGTGTTGCTCGGGGATGGCGCCGGTTCCTTCACCAGCCCCACCCCTTTTACCGCCGGGACGAATCCTTCCAGCGTGGCGATTGCAGACGTGGACGGCGATGGCAAGCGAGACATTGTCACCGCGAACACGAGATCTGCGAATGTCAGTGTACTGCTGGGTACGGGCACTGGTTCCTTCGGCGCTCCGGCCAACTTCAGTACCGGCTTGACGCCACAAACCGTAGCGCTCGCCGACGTCAACGGCGACGGCAAGCCCGACCACGTCACCGCGAATTACGGCAGCGATAATGTCAGCGTGCTGCTGAACACCTACACCCCTCCCACGGGCGTCTGGCAACTCGGAATGCCCGTCTCGCAGTATTTCAACTCGAACACGCTCACGGGTTTCACCGCGTCCGCCGGGACCAACCGCGTTCTGGTCGTCTCCGCCAACGACGAGAACGCGACGAGCGTCTCTTCCGTCACGTTCAACGGTTCGCCGATGACGCTCGCGACCTCGGTGAATGGTCCTTTTGCGGGCGTGGATTCAATTTGGTACCTCGCCCTCGGCACGAGCGCCCTGACGACGACCGGCAACATCGTCATGACCGACAACGGCGTGGCACCGGTCCGCGAACGCTATATCTCCGCGGTCGTGTGCGCCAATGCGAATCAGACGACGCCCACCAGCAGTCCCGTTTCCCAGGAAGTCTCTCCCGGCAATTCGACCTTGAACGTGACGAGTTCCGCCGGTGATCTCGTTTATGATGTTTTCGATCCGTTCCGGGCCGCCGGGGCCGTCACGGTAACTCCTGGTGTTGGGCAAACGGTTATCGCCCAGAGGAGCGGCCCCATCACTGCCGGCACGACCGCCGGTGGAGGCGGAACTTCCTTCGCGGGCTTCACAAATGTCAACAACAGCACCAAACCCGGCGCCGCCTCGGTAGCGATGAGTTGGACTTCCAACGCCGATGCTGTTTTCCAGGCCGCTGTCAACATCAAGCAGTTCGTCGCTGCGACCGGAACCCTGACTCCGACCCTCAGCGGCGGCAACCTGACCATCACCGACACGGACGGCACCAAGAACAATCAGTTCACTGTGAGCCTCAGCGGCTCGAACCTCGTCATCACCGACGCCAACGAGCAATTCGTCAGCGGCGTCGGCACGCTCAGCAACGGCAACAAGACCCTTACAATTCTGGCCAGTTCCGTCACCGGCAGCCTGACCATAAGCGGCGCGGGCGGCAACGACAGCCTTCTTGTGGATCTCGTAGGCGGCAATCCGATCCCCTCCGGCGGACTGATCTACAACGGCGACACCGGCAGCGACAGCCTGGCGGTCAAGGGCACCGGCGTCGAAACCGGCTCGTATCAGCCAAGCAACGTCGCGGGCACCAACGGCAACAAGGGCACGATACTCGTCGGCGGCAAGACAATCACCTTCGACGGCCTGTCCCCAGTAGACATCGCCAACGTCGCTAGTTTCACCGTCGATCCGGCCGGAACCGCCGACGTCCTGACGCTGGCCAACGGAGCAAACCTGACGACCGCGATCAATCCCACGATTGGCAACCAAACCGCCCTCGTCGTCTCCGGCACCAG
>JBBQPD010000340.1:0-6568 GCA_038331535.1 Gemmatales bacterium
CTCCCGGCTTCCCTGTCGGCAGGAGCAGCGGGCAGACATTGAAGGTGAGCAGCTGGAACGGCACGACCCAGGCTAGCAGCCACGGTTGCGCCGTGAATGCCGCCGCCCCCAGGAGGAATCCTCCGGCGACCAGGCCGAAGAGGAGGTTTCGTAATAGGTCCGCAAGCAGTCCCTGCCGTAGGAGCGAGTAAGTAATCACGTTTGTGGGCAAGATGAGGATCGCGTGGAAGAGAAACGGGACCCGCGGCGTCTTCCCGTCCGCACCGGCCCACAGCGCGAGGTAGAGCGGGAAAGCGAGCACCAAAAGGGCGCTCCCAGCGACCAGCCAGCGGATCAGACTCCGGCCCCGAGACTGATCGGCCCCTCGTCCCTGAAAGGGGAACGTCAAGAAGACGCGCGGGAACAAGACCGTCCCGACGATGACGGCTATCCCCGATACGAGTTCCGGAAAGCGGGACAGAAACAGGAATTCACGCAGGAAAGCATCCTGAGGCCGAAAGAGGTAGCCCGCCGCCAGCAAGGCCAGCGCCAGCTGATCGGCTTTGAACAAGAGGTAGTTGCCCGCCTGCTGCAACCCGGGGCGGATCGTTTCGCGCGGCACCACATTCCGGGTTTCCGCGGCGCGAGGAGTTGGCAAGAATGAACAAAGGCACCGGGCGAGGCTGGCGGTCACGAAGAAGCAGAGGACGGACGTGATCGTCGGCCCCGCGATCAGCGCCCACGAGAACAACAGGAGGAAGAACAAGGGGTAATAAAGATAACCCGCGAGGGAGCCGCGCAGAAAGAGCCGGCGGGCGTTCCAATCCGTCAGCCGACAAACGGCAGTCGCGTCCAGCAAGATCATGACGAACGAGGCGGCACCCGCGGCCGGGGAGAAGACCAGCGCCATGCCGGAGGCACAGACGACGGCTAGTGGCAGCACGCGGTTGCGCAGGTACGACCCCAGGTCATATCGCAGGGTCGGATCCTTGCTGACGGCCGCGAACATCACCTGATCGACGCCGAGTTTGGCGACCGTCAGGCCGAGCGTCTGCCACTGGACAAACAGGACAATGAAAGCCACAAGATCGGGCGGAATGAGCGTTTGGCGGCCCGAGGACAGCAGTACGAAGGCCGCCGACGTCACGACCCCGGAGCTGGCCAGGGACAGCACCGCGGCTGTCACTCCGGCGAGGTCGCGCCCTGGGCGCGGCGGCGGCACCGCCGCCGCGCGGGAGTGAGGCACCTGTTCGTCGGTGCGGCCGTCGATCACAAGACCTTTCATCGCCGGCCGCCTCACCAGAGAACGTCGTGGTTTACCGCGCCCGCCGCGTCGGCGGCGCGAGCAAACCGACAGCCGGAGCGCCCCGAACGGAACGCCTGTTGCAGTAGCGCGGCGAAGCGCGGCCCGGTCACCTGCAAGCTGTACTCGGCCGCAACCTTCTGGCGCCCGGCCGCGCCCATTGTCCGCCGCAGCGTCGCATTCGCGTACAGCGACTCCAGGGCCGCGGTCCAATCGTCAGACCCCGTCGTCAGGTAGCCGTTGACGCCGTGTTCCACGATCTGGGTGTTAACGCCGACCGGGGACGCGATCACCGGGACGCCGCACGCCATGTACTGAATGAGCTTGAACCCGCACTTCCCCTTGCCCCAGAGTGTGTCTGGGACCGGCATGATGCCGACGTCGAAGCGGGAGATCTCGGCGACTTCCGTCTCCTCCGACCACGGACGGACCTCGGCGGCGCGTGTCGCCAGTTTACAGAGCGTGCCGAAGCCGACCAGCACCAGGCGCGCGCCGCGCCGTTCGCAGAAGGAGGCGAGGGCCGGCTCGATGTCGCGAACGTACTCTGCCGTCGACGGCGAGCCGATCCAACCCACGGTGAAGGTCCGCGACGGGTCGCGCTCGGCGGCGGCCGGGTAACGGTCCAGGTCGATCGCGGTCGGCAAGACGTGGACGTTCCGGTTCACGAGCCGGGCGTAGTCGGCCAGGTACTCATTCCCGGCGATCACACACTGCGCCCCGCCGATCACCGTCCGAATCTTGCCGGCCAGCAGACGCCGCGCCAGGCGATTGGGGTGTTCGTCGTAGGTGTGGAATACCGCGTCGTCGAAATCGTACACGTAGGGGATTTTGCGGGCCGTGAGCGACCTCTCACAGAAGGAGGGCAAATAGGGGAACAGCTCATAATTGACGACCGCGAGGTCGAATTCTCTGGCCCGGCGCAGGATTTTCCAGCGGTTGAGAAATCCGCGCAGAACACTGCCGACTCCCTTTCGTCCCGTCCGGAACCGGTCGGACAGATAATCGTCCTCCAGGAGCGGCGCGACGACACACTCGTAGCCGAGGCTTTGCAGTAGGGGGAAATACTGAAAGAAACGATACCGGCTGCTCGCCGCCATGCGGCCATACTTGGGCAGAAACAGGATACGCATGGCCTGTTTGTCTCCGCCCCGTCCAGAGCTAGATCACCGAAACGCGATCCGACGGCGGAACCCTACCACAACCTCGGCAACCACCCCACTCGCCGCCGTTCCGGCTCCGCCACCCGCAGCGCCAGCCCCTGTGACACCGCCATCCCCGTCGTGCTGCACACCCGATCCGCCACCCCAGCTCCGGCCCAATCCATGATGCGCTGGTACGCTTCCGCCATCTTCGGCTGCCGCCGGCGCGGCGAGTGTCCGTCCGACCCCAGCACATGCACAATCCCGCGTTTGAACCAGTCCCTGAGCGCTCGCTCATCCTGCCGGGTCGCCGGGTTTGTCACGCTTCCCGAGGACACCTGCACCAGACAGCCGGCTTGGATCAACTCTTCGATCGCCCCGGCCTCGTGCAGCAGTTCGGGACTGCGCTCGGGATGAGCCAGAATGATCCGCACCCCGACTTGCTGGAACCGACTGCTGATCGCACGTAGGTCCACAAAGAGATTATGCGGCATCTCGACCAGCAGATATTGACCGCGGTCGGCCACGGTGAGCAGTTCGCCCCGCTGCCACGAGTCCTCGATCTCCGGGTGGACCATGACCTCGGCACAGGGAAAGACAGTGAGCGGGATGTCGGCCTCCCGCAGCAGCAGCGCCAGACGCGCCGCCGCTTGGCGGATGCGCTCGGGAGAGTTCGCCGGCCAGTGATCGTTCTGGTGTGCCCCGGCCGCGATGATGCGCGTGCCGTCGGCATACGCGATGCGGCACATCTCCAGGGCATCCTCGTCCGTGCGCGGCCCGTCATCCAGGCCGGCCAGAAGATGGCAGTGCATATCGACGAGCGGGATCATCCTCCGTCTCCGGCTCTCCGTGGCTTCCTCATTCGATCGCCGGCTCTTCCTGCGGCTGCGGGACCGCGTCGTCGTGGTAGCCCTGTCCCGTTCCATAGCCGTAGTTGCCGTAGCCATAGCCGCCCTTGGCGCTGCCGTCCACGCCATTGACGACGACGCCGACGACCGTGGCGCCCAACGTGCCGAGGATTTCCTTGGCTCGTTCTGCCGCCGGGCGGCCATCCTTCGTGATACGAATCGTCAAGATCACCCCATCGACGCGCGACGCTACCACGCTCGGGTCGGTGACCGCCAGCAGCGGCGGCGTATCGACGATCACGAAGTCATACTGCTCGCGAAGGAGCTTTAGCAGTTCCTCGAAGCGCGGCGCGGTCAGCAGCTCGGAGGGGTTGGACGGGATCGGGCCGCACGGGAGGATCGAAAGGCCCGCGACACAGCTTTCCTGGATGGCGTCGAGAGGCTCCGCTTCCCCGGAGATGATCGACGACAATCCGACCTTGACCGACAGGCCGAAGATCTTGTGGATCCGCGGCTTGCGCAGGTCGGCGTCCATGAGCAGAACCTTCTTGCCCGACTGGGCGATGGTGACGGCCAGATTGGCCGCCGTGCTGCTCTTGCCGTCGCCCGGGTTGGGACTGGTCACCTGGATGACCTGGTTCCCGCCTCCCTGGCTGTGGAAATACAGGGCGGTTCGCACCCCGCGATATGCCTCTGCTTCCATCGACTTGGGTCGGTGGAAGGAACACAGCATCGGATCGAGTACCACGCCGCCTTCCGCGGCCTGACGGATCGCACCATTGTCGGGTTTGAGCAGAGGGATGTAGCCCACTACCGGCAGGCCCAGGCGACGGCGAATTTCCTCCGGAGTCCGGAAACTCTTGTCTGTCACTTCCGCCAGATAGGCCATTCCGAAGCCGAGAAGAATCCCCAGGAAAGCCCCAATAGGCAACACGAGAACGATCTTGGGAGACACTTTTTTGCCCAGAGCGGGGCTGGCAATCGTCTTCGCATCATAGCCGCCCACGTCCTTGACGAGACTCACATCCTGGAGACGCTTGATGATGCCGTCGCAGAGCTGCTCGGTACGGGCGATTTCGGTTCGGAAGCCTTCGTCCTGTGTCTCGTAGACAATCACCTTGCGCACGTCGCTGTGTTCCTCGTCGAACAACTTCGCCAGCCGTTTTTCCAAACCGTCGAGGTGGTTGAGCTGCTGCCGGAGGTACTGAACGTGTCCCTCGACTGCACTGACCGGGCGTTCCGCATTCTGGCTCGGGTCCGCGGAGGGCTTCTGCCAGGGGGCCGAGGGACTGGAAAATAGATTCCTGGCGACTTCGATGCGTTTGCGGACCGACTGGACCTCCGGATGGTTGGCGCCGTAGCGCTCCAGCAGCTTCTGTTCCTCCTGGAGTATCGGCAAGAGTTGATCCTGCAAGGTCGCGGTCGGGAGCTGCCGGTGATTGTCCTGATTGAGCCGACCGGACAGGTCCGACATCAGTGCTTGCAGATCCTCCGGTTTGAGTTTCTCCGCGCGCGCCTTCTCGATGGCCTCGAGATGACCCTGGACTTCCGCCCGACGCAGCAGAACGGCAGCCCGTTTCGCCTTGATGTCGATCAGTTCCTTTTCCCAGAGATTGGTCCCTTCCTTGCTTTTCCCCAGGATCGGCGCTTTCAGTCGGAATTCCTGCCAGTCCGCATATTTCTGGGCAAGGTTCTTCTGCAAGAGATCACGGGCTTTGGTAATCAGGTCCAGGGTGTCGTCGCTCTGGATCTTGTAGGTTTCGTCCAGAAAATCCTTGTAGCTCTCGATCACAGCCTCCAGGACCAGGGCGGCTTCTGCGGCGTCCTTCGTCCGGTAGGCCACGTCGAGAATGTTGTTGTTGCCCGACGGCCCCTTGTTTCGCGTCACGATCAGCGCCTTGCCAATCGCTTCGGCCAGGTCGTCCTTCTCGTCCGTGAAGGACTTCAAAGCGCTGAGACCTCGCTTTTTGATTGCCCGCTCGATGATCAGGGGGCTTTTGATCAGCACCTGGTGCGTGGAGACGTAGTCCTCCACGGATAGCTGGCGCGTATCAACCCCCGTGACGGCGTCCGGGCGTTTCTTGACCACCAGCACCTGCGCCTTCGACTCGTAGACCGGCGCGGCCTGGGCGTAATACAGGCCGGCCAGAATCACGCCGGCCACCAGCCCCAAAAGGACAAGCCCTTTGCGCTGCCAGATAACCTGGATCAATGGAACTCCCGTCGGCGCTTCTTGCCCGCTGACGGAGTCTTCGTTCGGCACTTTTGAATTCGCGGTCACTTCTGCTCCTCCGGCATGCTGCAACGCTCTACGGTCCACGTCACTCCGGCAGTCCTACCTCGTCCGCCTCGCGCCTTCCTGATGGCCGCCTTTCGGCTGGGTGATCCTCCGCTACCGGCGCAAAACTTGGCCCCGCCCTGTCGTGGAACTGACCGACACGAGCGAAGTGCGGCACGAGATGAGGACGGCCCTGCGTGGGGTGCGTTTCACGCCGCGCTCCGGCCTCATCCCCTCCCTTGGTCCGTAACGTGGCGATTTCCGCCACCTCAGAAACGGCCCGCGCGAACTGCTCCGTCAACTTGGCGATGTCGGCGATCTGTGCCGCCACTGGCTGATGATCCCGGCGGCCGCTGACCTCCAGCCGTGCCACCGTCTGCCCAGCGGCAACCAGCGGGATGTCCGCGCGCCACAGATTCGCCTCTTCAACCTCTCCAACCGGGCAAGCCCAGTGCGCGTGGTAACACTCGTGGATCGCCGGGGCATTGACGTTGAAGCGGGCCGATACCAGGCCGAGACGGTGGGCACAGGCAAGCAGTTCGTTCCAAACGTCCTGCCACGCCGCCGAACCCTGCAGGCGAGCCTCCACCCCCTTGCCGTGGCCCTGCCGCGAAACCAGGGAGGCCAGCAATGCCAGAAACCACTTCCGCAAAAGAACCCATTCCGTATGACCAAAGAGCCGGGTGGTCACCAACACAATGACCACCGTAGCACTGCCCAGAACGGCGAACAACTCATTTCTCCACCACAAACTCCCCAGCGCCCCGGTTGCCGCCAGCAAACAAAGCAGCCCGACCAGCAGCAGGACAGACCAGCGCGACCATCCTCGGCGGAGCAGACAGTGGTGCAGGTGCCCGCGGTCGGTGGTGTAAATGCTCCGCCCAGTAAGTTTACGGCGGAGGATCGCGGCCGCGGTATCCAGGAACGGAATCGTCAGCAATGCCATCGGAGTGAGGAGGGTGCAGGTATCCGGACCTGTCATAGCCCCCCGGAGGGCGAGCACTCCGACCACCAGTCCGAT
>JBBQPD010000341.1:0-6561 GCA_038331535.1 Gemmatales bacterium
GGAAAGACGCGCAGCTCCTTGCCGGGCACCGGCGTGTAGTCGGCGTCCTTCACCGCCCCGGTGTCGTTCTTCAGGTGCTTGTTGAGGAACTTGAAAATGGCGCTGCGCAGGTCCGGCCGATAAGCGTGGCCGCCGACGCTGACGTATTCGTCCACAAGGTCCGGCTTGTCGTACATCTTGTAGGCGCGGCGCAGGCGCTCCATGATGCGGCGATTGCCGTCAATCGGGAAGATGCCGTCGTTGTCGCTGTTGGCGAAGCGCATCGGCCGCGGCGCGATCAGGGCGGCGATCGTCGTCCACTGCCAGCCGTGGGTGTTGACGAGGAACATGCAATCGCAGTGGCCGTTGATGACCTTGTTCGTGACGTAACTCTCCTCATCGCTCATGCCGCTGACCGGCACGGCGACCTTGACGCGCTCGTCGGCGGCGCTGATCCAGATCGTCGCCGCGCCGCCGCCCGAGATACCGGTGACGCCGATGCGCTCCGCGTCCACGTCCTTGCGGCTGACCAGATAGTCAATGGCGCGCATGCCGTTCCAGCACTCGACGCCGGCGGGCGTGTAGCCGGCGGCCTGCCACCACATGCGGCCGAGATTGTAGGTGCCGTGATGTTTGCCCGCGACCTCGCCGAGTTGCAGCGTGTCGATGATGAGGCAGACGTAGCCGTTGTTCGCGAACCAGAGGCCGTGATCTTGAAACGCCGTCTTGTTGCCGTCGCGGCCGCGCCCCGAGTGGCCGCAGACGTAGAGGATCGCAGGTAATTTCCCCTTCGGTTCCTTCGGCCGATACAGGTTGCCGGTGACGTAGAGACCCGGCTTGCTCTGGAAGTGCAGTTTCTCGATGACGACGCCAGCGTGTTCCAGCGTGCCGGTGACGGTCGCCTTCAGAGGCGTTTTCTCCGGCAATGGCCACAGGCCGAGCATGTCGAGATATTCTTGCCGCAGCCGTGGTAATTTCGCCTCCCACTCCGCGCGCGTCTTCGCGCCGTCGAGGAAGCGGGCGCTCTGCTCTTGCGTCAGGCGCTTGAGATACTTCTCGATCATTTCGTCGCCGGGCTTCGGCGCATCCGGTTCAGCGCCAAGCGCCGCGGTCGCCAGCAGCGCACAGAAAAGATGGTTCATGGGGTTCCTCCTCGATTAGCTTCGCGTTTCGCGAAACGACAAGTCGCTATTGGCTTGATTCGGCGCACCGATGACGCCGTTCGGATTGATCAGCAACCAGCAGAGCGCCGCGGCGACGTGCGCGGCTGCGAACAGGATCAGCACGGAATTCCAGCCGCGCGTCTCGGCCATGTAGCCCGCGGCCCAGACAAAGGCGAAGGCGCCCAGGTTGCCGACCATGTTCATGGTGCCGAAGACGACGCCGAGATTGCGGCCGCCGAGGTCCATCGTCAATGCGTAGGCACACGGGGCGGCGAACATGGTGATGAACGCCCCGGCGCTGAGCAGCAGCACAGCCGCGCGCACTTCGGGAGTGAAGTACGCGGCGACGAAGAACAGCGAACCGATGAGCAGGCTGGCGATGGCCACGCCCTGGCGGCCAGCCCGGCGGCTGCCGGTGCGCTTCAACACCCAGTCGGACAGAAGGCCGCCAATCAGGCCGCCGATCACGCCGGCGTACTGCGGCCAGCTCGACAGGTCGGCGGCCAGCTCCTTCGAACAGGTGCGGTCTTCCTGCAAATAGGTCGGCAGCCAGTTGTCGTAGAAGCGATTGGCGCCGGCCCGAAACGCCTGCTGAATGCCGACCAGCCACATCGTCAAGCTGAGGAAGACAACCGCGAGCGCCGCCCGCGGGCGCGCCGGCGCGTCCGTGGCCGGGGTCGGCGGTTGTTGCGCACCGATGATCTCCAGCTCGGCGTGGTTGACGGCGGAATGGTTCTCCGGCCGGTCGCGGAACCAGACCCAGAAGAACGCCGACCACACGACGCCCGGCACGGCATAGCAGGCGAATAGCCCGCGCCAGCCGAGCGGTTCCAGCAGCACGCCCGACAATTGTGCCCCGACCGCCCCGCCGATGAGCATGAAGCTGTTCAGCATGGCGCTCGCGAACGCGCGGCGCGTGGCCGGCAGCCAGGCCACGACGGCCAGCGTGCAGCAGGGAAAGATGCCCGCCTGCAACGCCCCAATCGCCATCCGCGCCGTCAGCAGTCCCCAGTATCCCGACGCCAGCGCCGCCAGCGCCAGCGCCGCCGACCAACCGACCGCGAACACCGCCAACGCCGTGCGCGGCCCCCACTGCTGCCCCAACCAGCCGGAAGGAATCTGCAACAGGGCGTAAACGAAGAAGAAGACACTCGCGATCTCGCCGGTGTCCTTCTTGGTCAGGCGCAGGTCGGCGCGCACCGTCGTCTCGGCCGGGGCGATGCAGTTGCGCTGGACGTAATTGATGAACGTGATCAGGCACAGGACCAGTAGCACGAAGTAGCGGACGTTCGTCGGTCGCGCGGCAGCGGCGGAGGGAGTCGTCACGTCAGGCCCAGCATCGTGGGGGCGATTGGCGGCGTGCCATGAGAGTACCGTGGGAAAAGGGACGGGACAAGGAAAAGATCAGAGCGCGGCACTTCGGTAACGCGGTGGCTGGATTGATGGCAACAGAGTGGGCGCATTGGAACGGGCTTTCCCGTCGAGTTCCTCTCTCTCATGGAACGATTACCCTGCGGTACTGAATGTGGTACTATCTATGAAAGACGCTTCGGCTCACGCCGGTCGAGAGAATCCGATGCTCGTCATCACGCGCATTCCAACCCACCGGAATGACGGATCGAAAGTCAGCGTGCGCGAACGGCGTGCCATCTTGACCCTTGTTCGCGATGCGTTTGGAGGCTACACGCTGGAAGGCCCGTTTCAGGGTGCCTGGGTCGCGGATGACGGTCGGGCTTATGAAGAAACGAGCTATCGCCTGGAAGTCCTTGTACCTCCCGAGCGCTTGAGCGAGACGCGTGAACTGTTCGCACGGATAGGAAAACAGCTTGGCCAACGAGCCATCTATCTGGAAGTCTGCGAAGGCGGCGAGATCATTGATCTGGAATGAGCAGAGGCACTTGCCATGTCAAAACGGAGCATCGAGAGCCGCGCCCAGGAACTGCTGACTCTGGCGCGCAAGCTGGCCGAAACGGCAGGCTTGACCTGGGTGGAAGCGAACAACGCGGTTTACGCTCCAGGAGGGCCGTTCGCGCGTCTGTTTCCGACGGTGAAGGATCGCGCGGCCTTCGCCAAGAGCGAGGAAAGTCGGCAGATTGACAGCATAATCGATGGCATGCCCGAACCGAGGCTGAGTCCGCAGCGGCGGGAATTCAGCGGCAAGTTCAACGTGCGTGTGCCGAAGTCGCTGCACGCCGCGCTGGCGAGCGAAGCACAGGCAGAAGGCGTTAGTCTGAATCAACTCGTCGTGGCTAAGCTCGCTCTCCATTTGCAGGTGCGGTGATTCATGAAAGAGTGTGACAAGGGAGTATTCACACCAGGAGAATGAACTCATGGCGATCAAGCGCGTACAGAAGAAAATCGAATGGACGGTAGAAGATAGAATTCGCCATCAAGCCGTTCGCCGGCAATTCAAGGATAAACCGACCATCGAACAGCTGGTGGCTCGCGGCCAGCTGAGCGGCCAATCTGTAGCCTTGAGTACTTATCTCAACTTGAGATTGATCGTCCGCAGCCTGCCCAAAATGCGCTAGCTGTAACAATTGATGGAGGCGAAGGGATTCTCTCATGCCCCCCTCCTTGTGAGCGCTGCACTGCCGTCGTAAAGTAACATACCAGCCCGCCGTCTGCATCGCTGCGAGGAACTCATGTCACACCCCCGTTTACCACTGGACAATCTTCTGCTGACGCGCCGCGATGCCCTGCGCCGCTCTGGTATGGGCTTTGCCGCGCTCGGACTCGCCGGAATGCTGCCGTCCGAATCTCCGGCTGCCAACGCCTCCGGTTCATCCGAATTGAGTCCCCTGGCGTCGCGAGTGCCGCATTTTCCCGGCAAGGCGAAGCGCGTCCTGCACCTGTTCATGAACGGCGGGCCATCGCACGTCGATACCTTCGATCCGAAGCCGTCGTTGCAGAAATACGCCGGCAAACTGCTGCCGAACGAGAACCTCAAGACGGAGCGCAAGACCGGCGCCGCCTTCCCGTCGCCGTACAAGTTCGCGCGGCACGGCCAGTGCGGCATGGAAATCAGCGAGATCTTTCCGAACGTCGCCAAACACGCCGACGACCTGTGCGTCATTCGCTCGATGCACGCCGATGTGCCCAATCACGAGCCGTCGCTGATGCTGATGAACTGCGGCGAGTCCCGGCTCATTCGGCCGAGTTTCGGTTCGTGGGTGACTTACGGCCTCGGCAGCGAGAACCAGAACCTGCCCGGCTTCATCGCCATGTGCCCTGGCGGCTACCCCATTCAGGAATCGCAGAACTGGCAGTCGGCCTTCCTGCCCGGCGCCTATCAGGGCACCTACATCGACACCCGCCATACCGACCTCGAAAAGCTGATCGAGAACATCCGCAATAACTACGTTACGGGCGACAGTCAGCGGCACCAGCTCGATCTGCTGCGCCAGATCAACGAACGCCACCAGCAGAAACGACAGCAGGACGCCCAACTCGAAGCACGGATTCAGTCGTTCGAACTGGCGTACCGCATGCAGATCGACGCCACCGACGCCTTCGACGTGAGCCGGGAGCCGCAGCACGTCCGCGACCTGTACGGCCCCGGTACGCAGGCGCGGCAGTTGCTCATCGCCCGGCGGCTGCTGGAAAAGGGCGTGCGCTTCTTGCAGGTCTGGACCGGCGAGGGGCAGCCGTGGGACAACCACGACGACATCGAGGTGAATCATCGCCGCCTGGCGAAGGACTGCGATCAGGGCATCGGCGCCCTGCTGACCGACCTGAAGCAGCGCGGCATGTTGGATTCGACGCTGGTGATCTGGGGCGGCGAGTTTGGCCGTACGCCGACGGTCGAACTGCCGACGCCGGGCAGCAACGCCGGCAAGATCAACGGCCGCGACCACAATCATCACGGCTTCTCGATGTGGCTGGCCGGCGGCGGTGCGAAGGGCGGGCATATCCACGGCGCAACCGACGAGTTCGGCTTCCAGGCCGTGGCGGACAAGGTCCACGTTCACGACCTGCACGCGACGCTGCTGCACCTGCTCGGCTTCGACCATGAGAAGCTCACCTACCGTTACGCCGGCCGCGATTTCCGGCTGACCGACGTGCATGGCAAGGTGGTTAAGGAACTGCTCGCATAAACAGTAGGCGGTAGAACCTGGCGAGGGAGGTGCCCCGTGAATGCCTGCTGTCGAGAGTTCACGGCCGCGTCACGTCCGGGACCACGTAATCGCCTGGTGCGTGCCCTCCTCGCGGCCGCCCTCGTTCTCGGCGCTGCCCTGGCGGTGTACTCGGCACCGCCGCCGGCAGCCGAGATTGACGCGCTCATCGTCCGACTCGCCAGCGACAACTTCGACGACCGCGAGCAGGCCAGCAAGCGCCTCCTGGAGATCGACGAGGATGGCCTCGTCCCGCTGAAGAAGGCGGCGGACAGCGACGATCCCGAGGTTCGCCGCCGCGCCCGCGAGGTGATCGCGGCGGTCGAGAAACGCCTCTTCGGCGAAACGCTCATCCTCCAGGGGCATACCAGCGACGTGGTCGCCATTGCTGTTTCGCCGGACGGAAAGCTTGCTCTGTCCGGCAGCAACGATGCGACCGTGCGCCTGTGGAACCTGGAAACGGGCAAAGAGGTCCGTCGCTTCTCCGGACTGGGCGGCTCGTGCTGGGCCATCGCCTTCGCTCCGGACGGCAAGCAAGCGCTCGGCGGCGGCAGCGACGGCACCATGGTGTTATGGGAAGTCGAGACCGGCAAAGCGCTGCGGACGTTTGAGAGGCACCCGGCCGCGTGCCGCTGCATCGCTTTCACCCCCGACGGCCGTATGTCCCTCACCGGCTGCTACGATCGCGGCGTCCGCCTGTGGGATCTAGAGACGGGGAAAATCGTGCATCATTTCCTCGGACACACGGCCTCCGTCATGTGCGTCGCGGTGTCGCCGGACGGCAAGTACGGCCTGACCGGCTCCGGCCAGCAGGAACGAATTCTACGCCTGTGGGATCTGGCGAGCGGCAAGGAGGTACGCAAGTTCGAGGGCCACACCGAACGCATCATGGGCACGCGCTTTTCCCCGGACGGCAAGCGCTTCGCGTCCGGTTGCTGGGACGGGACGGTGCGCCTCTGGGAGGTCGAGACCGGAAAGGAACTGCGCCGCTTCGAAGCTCAGGCCGGGCACATGCACGGCGTCGCCTTCACGCCGAACGGCGCGCGCCTGGTCGCGGGTGGCGGCAACGGCTCGTTGACTGTCTGGGAAGTCGAGACCGGCCGGCAGATTGTGCGCCTCACCGGGCACAGCGCCAAGGTCGGCGAGGTTGCCTTCGCGCCCGGAAAGCGGATCGTTTCCGGCAGCGCCGACCAGACGCTGCGCGTCTGGCCCGCGCCGCGCTGAAAACACTCCGAGCAGCAAGTCTGTAAAAAGAGCCGCGCACGAAGTAAGCGAGGATAAAACACGCTTACTTCGTGCGCGGC
>JBBQPD010000342.1:0-6558 GCA_038331535.1 Gemmatales bacterium
CCGGAGCGCTGGGTGGCGGAGGAGGACCGACAGTTGTACGAAGATGCGTTTGGTTTGCACCCAGTTGAGCCTCACGGCGCAAGACTATCGGGGGCCGTGGTGCTGGCGCGCTTCCTGGCAACGCACGCCCTGGTCGGCCTCGACGACGTGCTGGAGCGCTACCCGTTCGAGCCGGACTGGGCGCGGCGTCAGCTGGAAGAATGGTCCAAGTCAGGCCGCGTGGTGGCGGTGCGCCGCGACGACGCCGAGCCGATGCAATGGTCGGCGCCCGAGAACCTGCAACAGGTGCAACGCGGCAGTTTGGCCATCCTGCGCCGCGAGGTCGTCGCCTGTCCGCCGGCCCAGTTCGCCGACTTCGTGCTGCGCTGGCAAGGCGTCCATCCGTCGGAGCGGCATGGCGAAAGCGCGGGGCTGGCCGAAACGCTCGCGCGACTGGAAGGCGTTCCGCTACCGGCGGCGCTGTGGGAGCAGACGGTGCTGCCGGCGCGTGTCCCTGGTTATCAGCCGCGCTGGCTGGATGAATGGACGGCGGGCGGCTCCGGCGTCTGGGTCTGCCAGGGCGATGACCTCGCCTTCATCGCCCGCGAAACGCTGCCAGCGCTCGCCGCGCCGGCGCAGCCGGACGCCGCACCGCTCGACGAGCAAACCGCGCGCGTGTTGGAGTTGCTCCAGGCGCGCGGAGCATCGTTCCTGACAGACCTCGCCATTGACAGCGGCCTGTCACCGGGCGGCGTGCGCGCCGCACTCTGGGCGCTGCTGCGGCGTGGGCTCGTCACGAATGACCGCTTCGACGTGATCCGGCGCGGCGAAGTCGGAGTTGACGACACGGGACACACGCCACAACGAACCGGCCTTACCAGTCGGTTCGTGTCGCCGCATCGGCACGCCGCACGCCGCACGCCGCACGCCACACGGCCCGAGGGAAGATGGTCGCTTGTCGCCTGGGGCAGGCCGGAGCCGGAAGCGCTCGCGGTCTTCCAGGCGTCGTTGTTGCTGAACCGCTACGGCGTCGTCAGCCGCGAGGTGGCGTTAATGGACCCGTGGATGCCGCCGTGGCGCATTCTCTACGAGGTGTATAGCCGCATGGAACTGGCCGGCGAGGTACGGCGCGGCTACTTCGCGGAGGGATTGTCCGGGGCGCAGTTCGCGTTGCCTGAAGCGTCGCAGCGCTTGCAAGACCTCGCCTTGCCTTCGACGGCGACGGCCCCACCGGTGCTACTGCACAACCAGGATCCGGCAAACCTATACGGCAGCGGCGCCCCATTCGATGTGGCCCTGCTCGACGGCGGTACACGGCCCCTGTTGCGACGGGCCGGCAACTGGTTGGTGCTGCGCGCTGGTCGGCCGGTGCTGCTGATCGAGCAGCAGGGCAAGCGCCTGACCGCCCTGCCGAGCGCCAGCCGTGAAGACCTGGTGGCGGCGACGGCGTGTCTGCCGGGAATCTGCGGCACCGGTTCGGCGACAAAACACAAGCTGACCGTCGAGGAATGGAACGGCGCGACGGTAACGGCGACGCCTGGCCGCGAACTACTAGAGGCAGCGGGTTTCGTGCGCGACTACCAGGGCATGACGCTGTACGCGGCGTGGCGATGAGAGGAGAAAGCACGGGAACAGGAGGGTGACCGTCGCTCAACCGACGATCAAACCTTTCTCGCGCTCGTAGACCAGGATGTAGGTGATGACCGAGGTCCGCTCCGGCCGTACCCTGCCGCCCGCCGCGGAATAGCGCGACCCCAGTTGCTGGAGTTCATCCCGACCCGCCGGGGTAGCGATCAGGGATTGTAGTTCCTTCTCCCTCTGCTGCAGAGTTTTCGTCGGAGTCATCGATCTTTCTCGCGGAAATGAGAAGGGCGCAATGTCCGGCACCACGATTGGTGCCGGTGACTCGAAGCAGGAATGGAAAGTAAAGGGAGGTGTCAAGAGAAGCGCACCGTCGCCGAGATTGGGCAACGGTCCAGAACGACGACTACTTACGATGGCGAATCTTGGCCCGCATCCGGCGTTTCTTTCGGCCTACCTTGCGTCGTCCTTTGCGTTTCTTCATCCGATTCACTGACCTTTCGTGTGCGGGGTGCCAAGCACCCAGAGGGTTGAGATTCGGTTCCTGCCGGCAAGAGTGAAGGGTTATCGTACAACTCCCGCCCATAGGAAAGAAGGGCAAAAGCTGTTCCTTCCTCGCATTGCGAGGGTCGAGGCCGAGTAGGTAGAGTACCTCGGCCAGTTCAATCAGGACTACCAGGAAATGACGGGATCGTCTCGTTGCTAGAGCGGACAGCCGCGACTAGCCGCACGCGCTGCTCCGTCCAGCGCTCAGCTAAGAGTCTGTCCCAGAAGTAGGATTTACGAGCCGCGACCGTTAGGGAGCGTTAGAGGTACGCCGCGGCAAGCGCTCCCTAACGGTCGCGGCTCGTAGATAAAGACCCCCTTCTGGGACAGACTCTAAACGTAACGCAGAATCCACTCCGCCGCGCTGCAGAGGTCAACCGCGACGTGGTCCGGGGAACAGCGCTCGGCGGCGCTGTGTGGCGTGGCAACGAGGATGCTCGCGCGACAGCCGGCCGCCTGCCCGGCAAGAACGTCGCTCCAACGGTCGCCGACCGTGTAGCTCCGCGCCGGATCAAGACCGAAATGCGCCGCTGCCGCCAGAAGCATCCCTGGCTTCGGCTTGCGACAGGCGCAGCCGTCGGCGGTGTCGTGGTAACAGGTCATCACGTCCAGGATTGGCTGCGTTCGGCGGAGATACTCGTTCATTTCCTCGACGGTCGCGCGTTTTTGTAATCCGCGCGCCACGTCCGGCTGATTCGTCACGACAACCAGCTTGAAACCGGCAGCGACCAAGTGCCGCAGCGCCTCGGGAACGCCGGGCAAGAGTTCAAAGTCGGCGAGCGAGTCCGGCGGGTGCGTGACGCCGTCGCGGACGACGCTGCGGTTCAGCACGCCGTCGCGGTCGAGGAACACGGCGGGCGAGAGTTCGGACACGAGATGATCTCCGCGGGGCTGGAACAGGGCATAACGTATCACGAGAAAGGCCGCGCTCATTCCCGAGGGATACGCGATAACGATTAGCGCGCCATCCTGTACAATTCCGATCCCATCTTCATCACGTACAATACGTCGTTTCCTGGATCGTACTCCAGCCACGTCAGCGCCGACACGCCCTTCAAGTCCTTCGGCACCGCCAGCGGCTTCGACCACGTCGCGCCGGCGTCGGTACTCTCGAGGATCCCCGCCAGCGTCAGCACGAATAGGTGTTTCGCGGTCTTGCCGAAGATCGGGCCGTAGCGTCCATCTTTCACGTCGCTGATCTTCTTCCAGGTTTCGCCCCTGTCGGTCGTGGTAATGAGGGCGCCGTCCACCAGCCAGTAGAGCGCACCGTCGTTCCACTTGGGCAGGGCGAAATTGCCGTTGAGGCCGGAGCTTTGCGTGGTGAAATCACTGGTCGGCTTCCACGTCTTGCCGGCGTCGGTGGTGCGAACCAGGCCAGGCTTCGGCTTCTCCTTCGATTTCATCTCGGCGGCGACGGCGGTCGTGGAGTCAAAAACCCAGGCCGCGGCGAACCCTTTGCCGATCTCCTCAAACGTCTTGCCGCCGTCGTGGGAAACGATCATCAGGCCGCCCGCTTCGTGCTTCAGGGCGAGCATAAAATCTAAACCGGGAGGAGTCCAGTTCACGACGCACCAGTCGATGTGCGTCGCCTTCTTGTCCAGTTCCTTCCACTCCTCGCCCTTCATCGACCACAGTCGGGCCGGCGCGCCGTAGACCAGGGAAACGAGCATCAGCGCCTTGTTGCCTGTTGGATCGAACATCATGCAGCCAGGCCACTCGGTACGGCCCTTGAACGGCGAGGCGTAGGGCGACCATGACTTGCCGCCGTCCTGTGAGCGGTACATGCCCTTGTCGCTGACGTTGAGGTAAATGTCGCCTGTCTTGCGGTCGAGGACGACACCGCAAATACCGCCGAAGCCCGCTTTTTCTTTCTTCGCCAGGTCGGTCGTGACCTGCTCCCACTCCGCCGCCGTCGCCGAAACCGTCGCCATCAGCAGCATCACACCCGCCAGAAGTATTCGCATCTTCATCCCCTCATCCTAGACAGCCGTCTACGACGAGCGCGACCCTTCACGCCGTCCTCTCGCCGGGTATTGTAGCACGAGCATCGAAAGAGCCGCGCACGAAGTAAGCGGAAACGCTGGTGTAATACTGGCATCCGGGCGATTACGGCCGTATAGTCACCCCATCGGTCGGAGAAGTGATCCCGTTGCTGAAACACGAAAGGACGAACGTCATGGGCTTCAAACAAACGACGCCGCATCGCTTCGGCAAGGCGTCTTATCACCAGATCGGCCTGGTCCGCGGCCAGTTCGGCGCGGTGCCGGAAGCGGACTGGATCAAGTTCATCGCCGAGACGGGCTTCGACGGCTGGGAAGAGGCGAGCTGGGAGCTGGACCTGCGCCAGTGCGACACTGACGCCGGGGCTGCCGCCTACGCCCAGAAGCGCGTCGATCTGGCCAAGAAGAACGGGCTGGAAATCTTCACCGTCGCCAGCCATCTGCAGGGCCAGGTGCTGGGTGACGAACCGAGCGCCAAAACGCTCCAGTTCCTTGGCAAGGGCGAGGCGCGGGCGGCGTACAAGGCGTGGCGCGACAAGGGCAATAACCCGCCGCGCACCGATCCCTATTACGTTCCGCCGGAAGTCGGCAAGCTGATGCAGCAGGAGGCGACGCGCGACCTGCTGGCCTGCGTGCGCTTCGCGGGACACCTCGGCAAGTTGCAGAATCGCAAGGTGGCGGTGCCCGGCTTCGTCGGCTCACCCGCCGGGTGCTGGAGCCACTGGTTCCTCTTCCCGCCGCTGCCCGGCAGCATCGAAGGCCACAAAATCGCGGACGTGCGCGACGTGAGCCTGGAGCTGCTGGTCGAGCGCTTCGGCCCGGTTCTGGACCTGTGCAAGCAGTACGGCACCACGTTCGACCTCGAATGTCATCCGAGCGAGCGGGCGATGGGCGACCTCGAATCGGCCGGCGATTACCTCAAGGCGATGGACAAGGCCGGCTACCAGAACGTCGTCGGCTTCAACCTCGACGGCTCGCACCTGGAATGGCAGAACGTGTCGGTGATCCAGTTCATCCGCGAGTTCGCCGAGCGCATCCACTGCGCCCACGTCAAGGGCGTGTGGGTGGCGCGCGAGCATTGCCGCGCCGGCCGACTGGGCGGCCATCGACCAATGGGCCACTGGGCCAACGGCTGGAACTTCGTCACCGCCGGCACGCCGCGCGACGCCAACTCGCTGGAAGAGATCTTCATCGAGCTGAACCGCGTCGGCTTCGACGGCGCCGTGTCGATCGAGTGGGAGGACAACGACCAGGAGCAGCACGCCGGGGCGAAGACGGCACTCGACAACGCCCGCCGCGCCGATAATCCGCCCAGCGGCATGCGCCACGACGAGATGCTGAAGGGGTAAGTTAGGCTTCGGCGCGACTATAATGCGGGTGGGGCACTGCCCCGCCCGCGCCCGATTCTGAACCGGAGTGTGGCCATGCCGACCGACGCCGAACTCGCCGAATACGCGGAGAGACTGCCACCGATCTACCGGGATATTCTCGCCGCCTTCTCGGAGGTCTATCCGCGGCGACGCGCGGGCGATGGGCTTGCCTTCCAGACCCTGGCAATTCACTTTATCAATCGCAGCCTCGAACATGGAGCGGATGAGGTCCGAGAAGCCTGTCAGCGTCTGGCAAGTGCGGGGCTTTTCGAGATTCGCAATCAGTTTTTTGCCCACCCAACCGAATTGGGTGAGCGCCTCATTGCCATCCTCACGGGTAAGCAAGCTTCGGAGGAGCGTGTACCCGAGCTTCCCGTTCCGACATGGAAGTGAACCGGAGCCGCCATGTTCTGGCAGATCAGCTTTTTCCCTCGGTGTGAGTATCACGTTTTTCTGTCGCACTGTGCCCTGGATAGGGACTGGCTGGTGCATCCGGTCTATGAAGAACTTCGGCGGCAGGGCGTCATCCCCTGGTTGGATCAGGAGGACTACTATTACGGCCGCGACTCGCGAAGCGCCTTGCGCGACGGCCTGCTCAACTCACGGCACGTCATCTTTTTCGTAACTCTCGCGATGATGGATTACCGCCGCGGCTGGTGCTCGATGGAATTGGCTTACGCCGACCTTCTCCAGGCCAACCTGATCTACGCGGGCGGTAACCTGATCAACCTGGCGCTGCCGCTCTTTTTCCTGGACCGGTCGGATCCGGAGATCTCCCGGACGATCTGGGGTGTGCCTCGCGATTCCGGACATTTTTACAGTCCCACCGATGGTGATCCGGTCAGCTGGGCGGTCGATCAGATCGTGACGTTTTTGCGCCGGGAGCAAACATTAGCCATAAACATGGGGAACGGGATCGCACCCGGCCAACTCGTTCATTCCCACCTCATCGCCCGTCCCGGATTGATCGAACGAGTGAGCGCGTTTGATCCTGGACCAATCCCCTGACGCTAACATTCCGGAAGGGATCTTCATCGAGAATCTCCTTCTCAGATTCAAGTTCGTCCGTTTTTCCCTGGATT
>JBBQPD010000343.1:0-6556 GCA_038331535.1 Gemmatales bacterium
TGGGTCTCCTTCCACACCTCACGGCGCTGCTCTGGGAGCGCTGACATCAGCGCTCCCTCACGGTCGCGGCTCGTTGTAAACCGCGCACGCTCGCTCTCGTCTACAATACCGCCATGCCTCAACCCTCTCGCGGAGCTTCACCATGCGCCTTCTCCTCCTTGCCATTCTGGTTTTGACCCCGACCGCCCGTGCCGATACCTTGCAGGAAGCGCTCGCGCAAGCCGTCGCCGCGTTCAACAAGGGCGACAAGGACAAGGCGCTGTCACTCGCCGACAAGGCGATCGAGGATCACCCGAAGGCGGCGCAGGCGTACCTGGTTCGCAGTAAATTTCGCGAAAGTTTACGACAGCACGCCACAGCGCTCGCCGACCTCGACGAGGCGCTGAAACTCGATCCCACGCGCGTCGAGGAGATCAACCGCCGCGGCGCGTTGAAGTTCAAGCTCGGCCAGGTCAAGGAGTCGATCGAGGACTTCGACCGCTATCTCGAAAAGAACCCCGACGCGGCTTCCGGCCACTGGATGCGCGGCATCTCGCTCTATTACGCCGGCCGCTACGACGACGGCCGGAAACAATTCGTTGGCTACGAGAAGGTTGACACCAACGACGTGGAGAACGCCGTCTGGCACTACCTGTGCAACGTCCGCCTCGTCGGCCGCGACAAGGCCCGCGCGGCCCTGCTGAAGATCGGCGACGACAAGCGTGTGCCGATGATGCTCGTCTACAAAATGTTCAAGGGCGACGCGCAGCCGGAGGACGTGCTCGCCGCCGCCGAGGCCGACAAGCTGCCGGACGACCAGCGCAAGCAGCGCCGCTTCTACGCCCACCTCTATGTCGGCCTGTACTACGAAAGTGAGGGAGACAAGAAGCAGGCGCTGGAGCATCTCAAGCAGGCCGCGACGACGTATCGCATCGGCCACTACATGGGCGACGTGGCCCATGTCCACGCGGAACTATTGGCGAAGTGACAATGGTGCTTCCATCGGCGCGCGGCGTCCTCTATAATCGGTAAGTGCTGCCCGTAGGAACCCGCCTCATGCCGCTCGATTGGTCCCCGTTTGTTACCCTGATTCGCAGCCGGCAGCGCTTCGTGCTGACGACGCACGTGCGCCCCGACGGCGATGGCCTCGGCTCCATGCTGGCGCTGGCCGATTGCCTGCGCGCGCAGGGCAAGGACGTCCGCCTCACCGTCGCCAGCAAGTTGCCGCCGCGCTACGACTTCCTCGACCCGCAGCACCAGGTCCGGCAATTCGCCGCTCCGGGCGACGACTATCGCGACGCCGAGGCGGTCCTCGTCCTCGACACCGGCACCTGGAACCAGCTCGGCGACTTCGGCACGTTCATGAAAACCCTGGACGTGCCCCGCGCCGTCATCGATCATCACATGACGCAGGACGACCTCGGCGCGCTGCGGCTGGTCGATACGACGGCGGAGGCGACCGGCCGGCTGATCTTCGAGGCGATCCACGCGCTCGGCGGGCCGCTGTCGCCGGAAGCCGCCCACGCGCTGTTCGTCGCTGTGGCGATGGATACCGGCTGGTATCGCCACTCGAACACGACGCCGGCGACCTTCGAGCTGGCCGCCGCGCTGACCCGCGCCGGCGCCCGGCCCACCGCTGCCTACGAGGCGCTGTTCGAGCAAAGCTCGGCGGCAAAACTGCGGCTGACGGGCGTCGTGCTGGACCGGCTGCGCGCGACAGACGATGGCCGGGTGGCGTTCACCGACATCCTCCGCGGCGACTACGCGGCGACCGGCGCTATTCCCCAGGACACGGAAGACCTGATAAACTACGTCCGTAGCGTCGCCGGCGTCGAGGTTGCCGTGCTGTTCATGGAACAGCCGAGCGGCGGCATCAAAGTCAGCTTCCGTTCGCGCCGCGCCGACGTGGCCCAGGTCGCCGAGCGTTTCGGCGGCGGCGGCCATCGCCTCGCCTCCGGCGCCACCTTGCCCGATCCGCTGGAAGACGCCCGCGCTCGTGTCCTTGCCGCTGTTGGCGCTGCCCTCGCCTCCCTCCCGTAAGGCCCATTCGGAGACTCCCGCCATGGGTAACACTTCTGCTCCCCGCTACGTCCTGCGCGACCTGCCGTTCTCCGCCCGCCTGGTGCTCACCGCGTTCCTGCTGTCGGTCGGCATCGGCTACCTGTCCGCCATGGTGCAACTGCACTTCCGCGATGCGAAAAAAGGCGAGCTGATGCCGGGGCTGGATGACGCGATCCGCAAATTCCACGACTCCATTTACAACGTACCCAAGAAAGAGGATCCGGCGAAGAACGAACGGCCGCGGGGACGTATCGAGGAGCTGCTGGTTGCCGATCCGAACCAGAAATTTGGCGGCAATACCCAGATGCGCACCGCCTTTACCCACGACAGCGCGAACTGGGAAGACGAGATCAAGAAGCGGGCCGCCGGGAAGAAAGGCTCGACCGACGAAGCGCTCAAGGAGCTGGAACAAGAGCGAGAGGGCGAGCGCCAGGCCGTGCTCGCCTGGATTTTGGCCTACGGACCGGAGGCCGATTATGAGCGCGATTCGTTCCCTCTTCCCGCCGACTGGAAGGCCGGGCAGCCGATCACGGCGAAGTATCTTTCCAAAGACGGCAAGGCGGTCAAGATCAAGTCGCTCTTTACCGATCGCTGCGTGCGCTGCCATACAACCCTGGGAGAGGCCGGGAATGTTCCCTTTGTCGAATTCTCACAAATCCGGGATAACATCCCCAACCCGCCGCCGCCCGTGGACACCGCTCAAGCCAACACAACGCCGAAGCGTCAGCCCGGCATCGGCGTCGAAAAGCTGGCCCAATCGACGCACGTGCATCTGCTCGGCTTTTCGACGCTCTACGGCCTGACCGGGCTGATCTTCGCGTTCACCAGTTGGCCCATGTTCATCCGCTGCATCCTGTGCCCGCTGCCGCTCGTCGTCCAGGTGATCGACATCGGCTGTTGGTGGGCGGGCCGCCTCGACGCTCCGTATGGACTCTGGGCGGCCCAGACCGTGCCGATTACCGGCGGCATCGTCGCGCTGGGCCTGGTGCTGCATATCATGCTGAGTCTGTTCAACATGTACGGCGTCATGGGGAAAGTCGTCCTCGTGTTGATGATGGCCGGCGCCGGGGCGGGCGGCTTCTTCTTCATCAAGCCGATTGCCGAGGAGGCCATCAAACGCGAGAAGAAAGAGGCGGCCCCGGCGACGATCCCCAACAACGAAGACCCTCCGAAGAAAGACCAGGACGGCGGCTTGAAGAAGGACCAAGACGTCAAGGATCGCGAGAAGCGCGACGATAAAAAGAGTGGGAAAATCGAGAAGCTGCTCACCGCGGACCCGAAGCTGAAGCTCACGGGCAAAGGGCAGATGCGCACGCCCTTCTCCACGGAAAGCGAGGACTGGGAGGACGCGCTCACGGCCCTCATGCAAAAGAAAAACACGACGAAAGAGGAAGCCAGGAAAATCCTCGCCGCCGAGCGCGAAGGCGAGCGCCTGGCCGTGCTGAAATGGGTGCAAGCGGGCGGTCCGAAGAAGGCTTACGAGGACGACGCCTTCCTGCCGGACGACTGGAATAAGGACCAGCCGCTTACCGCCGAGTTCCTGCACGAAGACGGCAAGCGGGTCAAGATTACGTCGATCTTGAAGAGTCGTTGCGTCGTCTGCCACGGCCCCGACGGACCACAGGCTCCCGCGGACTACCCGTTAGACAAGTACGAATTGCTGAAGAAGTACATTCCCGAGCCGGGAGCGAAAACGGCGGCGAAGGACAAATGATAGTGCCTCACGAGCCGCGACCGTCAGGGAGCGTTGGCGCTAGGCGCTCCCTGACGGTCGCGGCTCGTGAAAAAAGCCTATTCCAATTCGCCGCCATCGTTCAAATCATTTTCAGTGAATAGCACGAAGCCTTTCTGTTGCAGCGTGGAGGCGCCCGCTTCGTGGTTTTCGACGTGCAGCGCCAAAGCGGCCTTACCGTGCGGGCCAACCAGCAGCGGATAAGCGTAGTTGATGTTGATCTCGGCGGCGAGCATCGCCTTGCAAATGGCGAGGAGCGGATGCGTCCCCTCGGGGAGCTGCACCACCAGCAGGTCGCTCTCGGTCACCGGCAGCTTGGCCCGGTTGAAGATTTCCAGCGCCCGCTCCGGATCGCTCAGCACCAGCCGAATGATGGCGCAGTCGGCGGAATCGACCACAGTCAACGACACGATGCGGATGTCCGAATTCTCGAACTGGCGCACGACGTTGGCGAGGCCGCCGAGGCGATTGGCGACGAACACGTTGAACTGGCGCACGCTGGGCCAGTCGCGGCCGTGCGCCGTTTCGTAGTCGATGACTGCTCCGGAATCCTCGCCGCGACCAATACTCATCTCGAACCCTCCGCCTGGGGAAAGCGCCTCAGTCTATGCGAGAGCGCCGCCCGCCGTCAATCCGTACCCGGCGATTCGCGCGAAACGGCAAGCCGCTGACGCGCGATAATCAAGTTACTTCTCGGCTTTCTCCCACTCGACGCGGAAGCGCAGCTCCGCCTGATCCTTCGAGCGCGGCGTCACCAGCAGGTAGCCCGTGCGCCGGCGCGCGTCCCAGCAGAAGATCCAGTTCTTCTCCGGGACGCGCCCCGACAACTTCGGCGTGTGCCCCGGCGGCGCTTCCGGCAGACGCACTTCGGCGAAGACGAACGGCACCAGCACGCGGCCGTCTTCTTCCGTCGGCGACGCTGTCAGCAGGCCGGCCAGGCGGGCGTTGGGCATCATGTGCGCCTCGTACTTGCCGACCTTCACCGTGTCGTAGGTCGTCGCGGGCAGCGACACCTCCACCGTGTTGTCGCGGACGACGGCATGCACTGCCGACAGCGCTTTCATCGGCCGCGGCGGACGGGGCATCTTCAACGTCGGGTCGCCCCAAAGGGAGAACGCCCACGCCGAGCGAAGGTTCGCGCCGCCCAGCTTCGCCTTCTCGCCGAGGCGCTTCTCTTTGAGCCGCGAATAGGCGAGCAGGAAGTTCTTCGACTGGCGCAGCGAGCCGCCCAGCGACAGTTCGTCGTAGAGCAGGGCGTTGAAGTAGGCCAGCGTGAAGGCGCCGCCGGTCGCGGAGTAGATGCGCGTCGAGGAGCCGACGACGGCGACGGCGCCGCGCCGCCACAACAAGTCGGCCTCGTCCTGTTTCAGGGCCAAACAGCTCTGCATGAAACAGAGCGACGGCGGCAACGGCTCCGTCCATTTCAGGAACTCGAAATCGTCGATCAGCGTGCGGTAGTGCCCTTCCCACAGGAAGAGGTCCTGTTCGGGCAGCACCTTGCGCATCTTGTCCTTGTCGGCCTCCTCGCCGAACATGGTCGTCGTCTCGTAGCCGGTGTTGCGCAGCTCGTGAACCGTGTGCCGTGAAAACGTCTCCAGCAGCGGCAGTCCGCCGCCGGGATTGCTGACGACCAACGCCTTGCGCGGCTTGCCGTCCTGCGCCGCCAGCAGCCGGCGCCTGGCCAGCATCAAGGTGACGAGCGCGGGGTCGTCGTGAAACAGCCGGCCGGTGGCGAACGCGAAGGTATCGTCGCCCTTCGGCGTACCCGGTTCCATCTCGATTTCGGCGTCCTTGCCTGGTACCGGGTTGACGCGCTTCTCCATCAGCACCGCCTTGAGGCCGCCGACGATCACGACGTTGTCGGCCTCGGCCAGCTCCTTCGTCTGCACGGCGGCGCGCAGCAGCTCCGAGGCGTCGTCGCCTTTCTCGTCGGTGAGGAGCAGTGCCGCCCGCTTCTGGGCCGCGATCCACGGGGCCAGGCCCGACATGGTGCCGAAACCCTGGGCGGAGTCCGCCGGGTTGGCGACGACGAGGTTGGCGATCGGCCCGCTCTTGAGAAGCTGCTTGACGCAGGCGGCGGACACCGCGGCCTCGTCGGCGAGCGCCGCCACCGTGACACTGCTCAGCGCGGGAAACAGGTTGGCCGCCTTGCCGACGGCCAGCACCAGGCGTGGCTCCCAGTCGTGGAGACGTTTCTGCAGCTCCGCCGCGTCGCCGTCGGCGCCGTGCAGGACGAAAAGCGGCGCCCGCAGCGCCCCGGCGAGGGCGGCGGCCTGGAGGAACAGGCGCCTTGGCCTGGCCGGGCAGACGACGACCTGGTCGGCCTTCGGAAACAGGGCGTGCCACGCGACCGCCGGCGCCGCCTTGACGCCGAGGCGCTTGTCCAGCCCATCGGCGAACGAGCCGACGGGCACAACCTCGGTCGGCTTGAACGCGGCCAGAAAGGCCGCATTGGCCTGGGCCGCATCGGGCGAATCGATCAGCGGCACGGACTCGGGCCGGGCGGCGGCGACGTTCACGAGGCAGGCAGTAAGCTCATCTTCCGACATGCCGCCGACGACGTGGACGACGCGCGCCGGCTCGGCGGGGGCGGAGGGAACGACGGGCGTCAGGAAGGCGAGCAGCACCGGAACGACACAGACCAACCCGACGACACCTCGTTGAGGCCGGGGCCCCGGCGGGGGGGGGGGCCCGCGGGGGGGGGGCGCACCAGGGGGGGGGGAGAACCGGGGGTAAGGGTTTTAATAGAGAAGAAGGGGGGGAAGTGAGTGGGGGGGGGGGGCC
>JBBQPD010000344.1:0-6540 GCA_038331535.1 Gemmatales bacterium
GAATTGCCGCGGCTCAGGCTGTCGGTGGAATAAGAGGTGTGGTGCACGATTCCGCAGACGGTGTGGTAAGTGAAGCTCAGGTCGGCATCAAGGGATCATCCTTTCGAACGACCAGCGAAGAAGATGGAACCTTTCGCCTCGTCGGAATCCCGCCGGGCGACGCCGTTCTCGAGGTACGGCGGTTGGGATATCGTCCCGTTTCGACCCCAGTGACGATTGCAGCCGGCAGCGAGCTTAGGCTGGATCCGGCCCTCGCGCCCGTTCCCGAACAGCTCGCGCCCGTGCAAATCCACCGCAGGGCAGAAGCGTACGATTCCCGTCTGTCGGGATTCAACGAGCGGAAGTCGAAGCACGTTGGCTATTTCGTAACCCGCGAAAAACTTGATAGGATGAACTCGGCGCGCTTCGTCGACGCGCTGCGCGAAATGCCGGCAGTGTCCGTTCGAACCCTTCGAGGAGGTGTGATCACGGTGTCTCTGCGCGGCGCACGCTGCGCCCCGTTGTTTTTCATGGACGGATTTCCGGCTACCTCCGGTACCATGGACCTCGGAATGATAGACCTTTCCGGGGTTGAGGGGATTGAAGTCTATTCCGGAATGTCGATTCCCGCGGAGTTCATGGTAGTCTCGGGAAGCGAGAACTGCGGTGTCATCGCGGTCTGGTCGCGTCCCTTCCGCCCGAAACCACGCGTTCGGGAGCCCATCTCTCGGGCCGAGCTGGAGCGTCTGATCGCGGAGCATACGGTGTACACGGCCGATCAGGTAAGTGAGCCGGCAGCCTGGACCGGCGGCGGGTCAGGAGTCCCTGTCTATCCGGACTCGCTCTGGACGGCCCGTGTTCCAGGACGGGTGGTGGCAGAATTCATAGTGGGCCAGGACGGCAACATAGAGAGTGGGACGCTCACGATCGCCTCGGCGACGCACCCGGATTTTGCGTCGGCAGCGCGGTCCGCGTTGGAAGGCGCTGTCTTCAGACCAGCGGTGCTCAATGGCAATCCGGTCAGGCAGCTCGTCCAACTCCCCTTCGTCTTCTCGGCCCAGGTCCTCGACTCGGTCCCCCCACCGGGCAACTAGAATCCTGCCGGGAGAGGGCGGGACCCGTTGAAACTTTCTCTTGTGCACTCGCCACCCCGGTAGCATGTTCTCCGGACTAGCCCTGGGTCGTTAGGCCCAGGGTCTGGTAACGGCCCACCCTGCTAACAAATCTATTTTGCTTGTCAGCCTCGCCCTCCCGGCTAGGCTGCTGCGTGGATTTTGATAGGGCGGAGCCTGTCTCTTTCACCGGCAGTGGGAGGAAGATGGAGATGACAAGACTAGTAGGTATTGGAAGAATCGCTCCCCTGGTGGCGCTGTTTGTCGGACTTCTTACAGCCCCATCAGCGCACGCGCAAACGGTCATCACAGGGCGAGTGACCAATGAGCAAGGCGCTCCAATCGCGGGCGCGAACGTAGCAATCCCCTCAGTCGGCGTTCGCGCGGAGGCTGATGCGAATGGGAACTACCGACTTGCGATCCCGGACTCGAGAGTAACGGGCCAGCCGGTAGTCGTAGTCGGCCGGTTCATTGGGTTCCAGCAGGGCCAACGTACAGTAACGCTGTCTTCGGGCTCGCAGACGGTGAACTTCGCCCTCGTCGCAGACCCCTTCAATCTTTCCGAGGTCATCGTGACTGGCGTCGCGACCGGCACTGAGCAGCGCAAGCTACCCTTTACCGTTGCGCACGTTTCAGAGGAACAGGTCACGAAGGTTCCTGCGATGTCTCCAGTATCGGCGCTCGAGGGCAAAGTTGCCGGAGCTCGCGTATCACTTGGTAACGGTACCCCCGGTGCTCAGCCGGCGATTCGTCTCCGCGGCTCGACGAATCTGGCGATTGGTGGTAGCTCACCCCTCATCATTATTGACGGGGTCGAGACCAGATCGAGCATTGCGGATATCGATGCCAATGACATCGCTTCCATTGAGGTGCTGAAGGGAGCGACGGCCTCCTCGTACTACGGCTCAAACGGCGCGAACGGCGTCATCGCCATCACGACAAAGCGAGGCAAGAACCTGCCAGACGGCAACGTCCAGGTCATCTCCCGGAATGAAGCCGGGCAGTCCTCTGTCGCACATTTCCCTGCGTTTAACACGAGCACCCGCTACCTGCTGAATCCGGACGGAAGCGTGTTCGTGAACGGCTCGGGTGCCCCCGTGATTGGCAGCAGTTATTTCGACATACCTTACCCAACCACCGGCGCCTTTGCCTTCAGGAACCAGCTGAAGGAATGGATGCAGAAAGGCTCCTTCCTCAGCACGAATGCTCAGGTGGGAATGCGCCGCGGCAATACGAATTTCGGATCGTCTTTCACGAGCGACCACAACGCCGGCGTCCTTCCCCTTCGCAATGGGCAATACCGGCAGAATGCACGGGTAAACGTAGACCAGGGCATTGGCGAAAAGCTGGACATGTCGCTCAGCATGACGTACGCGAACGTAAAGAATGACGAGCACGTCGACACGTTCGGCGGAGCCGATTCCTTCTTCGCATTCATGCAGGCACCGCCCAACATGAATCTCGCGACACCGTGGTTTGAGCCGACTGGGAGAGATACCACTCTTTATTGGCGCCAGCTGCCATTTGATCCGAGCGCGCGCGGCAACCCGCTGTACGCGCTCGCGTATGAGAAGTACAACCTGAATCGCGATCGCTTTCTCGGGTCGGTATCGGGACGCTATCGCGCTTTCAGCTGGCTGAACCTCGACGCCAATTACGGCGCGGACCGGTTGAACAATCGCGAAAACACGTATGACCCGAAGGGTTTCCTGAGCATCGGTGGGACACCAGGACCGGGCTCGCTCAACCGCTACACGTACATCAACAACGCGATGAACAGTCAGGTCTCCGCCACGGCAATCGGCAGATTCCTTTCCATCAATTCCACCACTCGCGTCGCCACCATCTACGAGCAGTTGAATTACAGCCAGTTCAACGGATCGACGAGCAAGCTGAACGTTCTCAACGTCCCGGAGTTTGATGCGGCCGACCCGAAGCAGATCTCGATCAACTCGGTCGATCAGATAGAGCGAAACGTGAACTACCTCGGATCCGAGACACTGGACATCAAGGACCGCTACATCATCGACGGCATGTGGCGTCGGGACGGTTCTTCGCTGTTTGGCTCGAACAATCGCTGGAAGAACTTCTACCGTATTTCCGGTGCATGGCGTGTAAGTGAAGACATTCATATCCCGGGCTTCCAGGAGCTCAAGCTTCGCGCCGGTCGTGGAACGGCAGGTCTGCGTCCCGCCTTCGCTGATCAGTACGAGACCTACAGCACCGGCGGCGGCTCGATCAGCAAGAGCCAGGTGGGCAACAAGGATCTGCGACCAGCAGTCGCTACCGAGGATGAATTCGGAATCAATGCGGCGTTCATGAACCGCTTCAACCTCGAGCTCGTTCAGGCAAACCGCGTCACCAAGGGTGCCTTCCTGGCTGTCCCGCTTTCGCTCGCGCAGTCTGGCGGGTTCACGCAACAGGTACAGAACGCGGCTGACATTTCCGCGCGGACGACCGAGCTCAGCTTGGAGACGGACGTTATAACGCGCCCGAACGTGAACTACTCGTTCACTCTGACGGGCGACCATACGAAGCAGAAGATCGATCGCCTTGGCCGCGCCCCTTTCCGCGTTCCGGGATTGGGCCAGGGTCAGGACATGTTCTACTACGCCCAGGGCCAGCCGCTCGGAATCATGTATGGCCAGAAATGGGTGCGTAGCTTCGCACAGCTTATGGAGAATCCGAAGAACGCCAGTGCGGTCGCGACCGACTACTCGGTCAATCGCCTCGGGTACCTCATCAAAACATCAACTCCTGGAGCATTGATCAAGTACGTCGATGCGAAAGGGATCGATCAGCATGTGATCGGAGACGTGAATCCCGACTTCAACTGGGGTTTCTCGAACAATCTCCGCTACAAGAGCTTCTCCATCTATGCCCTCTTCGACGGGCAGCGCGGCGGACAGGTCTACAACTTCACGAAGCAGTGGATGATGCAGGACTGGCGTGCCGGGGACGCGAACATGGCTGGCGTGCCGGACGCGGAGAAAGTGCCCGCGACGGTCTTCACCGGTAGCCTGTATAACGGCCTCGTTGCGAGCGACTACTTTGTCGAGAGTGACTCCTACGTCAAGCTAAGGGAACTTTCGGTTGCCTACACTCTGGGTGCTCGTGCCCTGCAGTTTGCGGGTATCAACCGCGTGGCGAGTGGCGTCAAGCTAGCTCTCATCGGACGCAACCTGTACACCTGGACCAAGTACACCGGATTTGATCCGGACGTAACGGGTGGTGGAGACTTCAACTTCCGGGTTGACGGCTTCCGCTATCCAAACTTCAGGACAATCACTGGTCAGGTGGAGTTGACGTTCTGACCCCCTCTCTGACAATGGAGCTTTGACTCAGCATGCATATAAAAAAGATCTATCCACTTATCGGGGCGGTGGCCGTGCTCTTTACGGGCGCGTGCAACAATCTCGACGTTACAAATCCGAACCAGCCCGACGTCAAGCGAGCGCTGTCGTCTCCCGCTGACGTGAAATCACTTGCTCAGTCCACGATTCGGTCGTGGTACATGACCACGGTCTCGGCTGGTCCGGACGACAACGGAGATGTGGCCCCGTACATATTCGGCTGCGTCACGTCCGATGTGTGTACGATGAACTATGGAAACTTCGGTGCGAGGTTCAATAATCTCGAGCCGAGGATCCCTTATGGTAACATTAGCTCTGGCGGCGACCGGTTCGTCGCTCAGACGCCGTGGGACTACAACTACGGAACCATCGGCGCAACCAATGACGTGCTTCGCGCTGTCAAGACTTTGTCTCTCGGCAGTGCCGACGAGACGGAGCAGTACAAGGAGGAAGCACAATTCGCGCAGGCGGCTTCCTACACGTACATCTCGATGGAGTTCGACAAGGCGTTTGTCGTGACGGAGAACAGCGATCCCGCAACGCCGCCTTCGCTGGTCCCTCACACGGAAGTTCGTGATTCCACCTTGAGAATGTGGAATGATCTCATTGCGGCGAGCGCGCAGCACGATTACACGTATGCCATCACGGATTTGCCGAGTCCTGACGGGGCACTCACGTCCAAAAAGATCAACCGCATCGCGAATACGATGGCAGCGATGACGCTCGCCTATCACGCGCGTAATCCTGCGCAGGCAGCGACGGTGGACTGGGCAAAAGTGGCTGCGTACGCCGACAAGGGTATCGGCACTGGATCCGTGGGCGCGGCGTTCGACGTCGTGGTGCAGGAAGACGGCAACCAGTGGTGGTCGTACCTGGTGGGTTACGGCGACCTTCCCGACTGGGTTCGTACGGATCATCGTGTGATCAATCGGATGAACCCGGCTGTCCCGGCCAAGTACAATGGTCAGGACCCACCGCAGGGAACCTCCGCGGACTCCCGCTACACCTCGGATTACGGCTACGTGCCGCCACCAATCGGCGATCCGGGTCGCGGCATCTACATGCAGAGCGACTTTTACCACAAGCGATACGCCTTCGCCAACAACGAATCCACAAATCCGCTCGTTGGAAATCTTCCGTATCTGCTCGCGGCGGAGAGTGACCTGATTCGGGCCGAGGCCCTGATCCGGTCTGGCGGAAGCATTCAGACGGCGGCGGACCTGATCAACAAGACCCGTGTCGGTCGCGGAAACCTCGTGCCGGCAACGGCGGCTGACGGATCAGCCACCCTGCTCAGCTACATCAGCTACGAGCGGGACGTCGAGATAACGAACACCAGCGGCACCACGCTTTATTGGCGCCGCGCGGTTACAGACCAACCGATCCAGGCGGGAACCGCATGTCAGATTCCGATTCCTGCAAAGGAGCTGGAAACGCTCGGTTTGCCGATCTACACGTTCGGCGGGGTCGGTAACGACGCTGCCTGCCAGTGATTGAACAGGCCTGAGCAGAGGCGGAAGAACGCTTCGCTTGACCTCGAGCAGATAGCAATACGGGCGGATCCAATGGATCCGCCCGTATTGTTTTCCTGGCGAGTGTTGCCCGACTTACAGATCCACCCGCAGCTGTGGTATCAACTATTCTCTTCGCAGTCCGGCGCAGGTAATCACATTGCTCAACTGCGTCCCCGATCCCCGAAAGACGTCCACATGATAGTTGCCGTTGTCCGGAATGATGAAAGGAATCTTCGCGTCGATGTGTCCCTGTCCGTTGGGGCCCAGCTGAACTGCGGGGAACATGCTGGGGGAGAGCACCAGAGGGGTTCCCGAGCCGCACCGTCCCGGGCTTAAGCCCCAGCCGACGAGATCCATGCCGGGCTCCAGAGGGACCGAAACGTCCATGACGACGTGCGTCAGCGTGGGAGTATTCGGTGACACCGATAGCTCCACGCGTCCATAGCCATTCTGGCGCCTGCTCGCAACAGCGCTGCCTTGATAGGACTGCGTCGGATTCAAGGTGCCCGTCCAGGTCTTCACTGTCGGGTAAGGGGTCGCGCTCTGGTCGGCGACAGGCTGGGGCGCTGAGCTCACCGGTGG